>DAOVDS010000322.1 GCA_030669415.1 bacterium | reverse complement strand
TCGAGGGCCTTCGCGATGAAATCGGCACCAACCCCGACCGCAAGCCCGACTTCGGGCCCGAGCACATCCACCCGACCGCAGGCGCGGTTGCAGTCGGCGCGCGTGAGTTCCTCATCGCCTACAACGTCAACCTCAAGAGCGATAATATCGATGCGGCGAAGAAAATCGCCAAGGCCATCCGTGAATCCTCCGGCGGCCTGCCGGCCGTAAAGGCAATGGGCCTGTTCCTGCCCGAGCTGGGCGTTGCGCAGGTATCCATGAACCTCGTGAACTTCAAGGCCACCTCCATGGAGACAGTCTACGCCGAAATCGAGCGTCGCGCCAGGGACGAGTTCGACGTCGAAATCCTCGAAAGCGAGCTTATCGGCCTGATGCCGGAGGCAGCCTACTCACCCGGCCTCGAAGACCGCCTCAAAATCCGCGACTTCAAGCCTGATATGATTGTCGAAGTGCGCCTGCGCGGCGCTATCGCCGGAACAGATTAGCCACAGAGACACAGAGAACACGGAGAGAAATATTTAGCGGCGCAGCTTGCTGCGCGTGTGTCTTCCATTCAACCACAGATAAACACTGATAAACACAGATTATGATTGGGAAAAACTAAGAGAGACTATCAGTGCAATCTATGGTTTTGAATTCATTCTTCCGGCGCAAGCTGCCAGTGGGCCCTCTCGACGGCAAACCTCTGGGCATTTGCGTCCCACTTCAGTATCCCGGAAACCACGACTTCCCTGCCGAGAAGGTGAGCAGGCCAGTTTTGCAGCCCTTCAACGAACACATGCTGCTCCATCCTGGTGACAATAGAAGCGCCGACTTTGGAGTCCTGCACGGCTTTTCCACGAACACTCACCTGGCCGATTGATAAATTTTCCCGCAGGTGCTTTCCACCCGACTGGCACGAGCATACGACGCAGCATGCCAAGAGAATGCTGATTACGAGAATGACCCTTTTGTCTCGTGAGAACACGAATCCCCCTTACTGGCTGCTTACTCTCTTGAAGGCTCAGTCTTTGTCATACTTGTGCTTGTTTGCTTTCCACCACTTGCGCCGCAGCTCGTCGGACTTCACTTGTCGGCCAATGTGCCGGTCAATGGCGTTTCTGCAGTCCGAGAGTTCTTGGCCCTTCAGCTTTCGAAGGGAATCGAAAAGGAACTCCATGATTTCCCTGCCGCCGACCCGGCCCAGATACCGGTGCCAGGCACGCTGAGGGTTCTCTTTCTGGAGGAGGAGGAGCATCTTGGCATACGGCTGCGCTGAGTGGCCGTATCTTGTAAAGACCTCTATCCAGTTACCCATAGGCATTTGAATCTCTTTGCTTTTCCAGTTGTACACTCCGCTGACGTTTTCAAAAGCGCCGATAACCTTCGCCAGGCGCTTGAGGGTTTTCGCGCTCTGATCATCTCTTCGCACGTGGGCATCAGGATACACACTGAAATATCCGGCGAGGAAGGAGGCTGCGCAGTAGATACCTTCGATGTCATCAGATTCGAGAATCTCCCGCGCGCGTTTCTTTGCAAAAGTGTACCACTGTCTCGGGGTCTTCCCTTCACCGGCCAACCACTTGCGGTAGAGCTTCGCAGCTTTTTCATATGAGAAGGAAGCGTAATCGAGAGCCTCCGAGTGCTCGACAGCGTGGTCATAAAAATGGGGCTTTAGTTTTCTAAAGCTGCAAAAAGTGAGCTTCTCAAGTCCATCAAGCGCTACGCGCCTCTCTGCCTTTGTAGCGGTCCCATTGTCGCCTTCAACAATCTCAACGAGAAGTTGCGTCGGCCTGGGGTCTCCGATTCTCACCAGTAGGTCAATAACATCTCTTGTGAATGACGGGGAAATCCCCTGCGCATCTTCCGGTCTGTTCTCAGGCACCTCCTTCTTCAGGAACTCCATTAGGAGCGGCGCTATTTCCTTCCCACGCTCGTGGATTTCCCTGCGCACATTCCAGAGCCTTTTTGCCGCCAGTTTGGTGCGCGACATTTTTTCTGTCTCCTTCAGAGGCTTTGTCTGCAACGCAAAAGAGTGGGGCACGTCGGACGGAACTGAATGAGTGCCTTTGAGCGCCAGACCCGCGGCTTCGTATTCCTTTATCAATTCCTTACCCGAAATTCCTGTCAGCAGGCAGCCGCCTTCTTCAAGGTCTTTAACAGGTATCCTCATCACTTGTGATTCGAGCGTCCCTTTGCAGAGACCTTCTACCCCTTTGACGTCGAACAGTTGCGCGGCAATTTTCATCTCAACAGCCTGCTTGCCTTTAAGTGATGTCGGCCACGTATAGTCCAACAGCTCTACACCGAAAGTGAAATCTCTTTCATCCATCGGGTACATATCGAAAGTGATGACTTCCACGCGTATCTCCTCTTCGGGCCTCAGCTCACGAACATGGTGTTTCATGCCTGGTTCGCTCAGATAGGATCCCGGATTGATATGCGCCACTTTCAGCTTAAACCAGGAATTCTCACCTACCGGGCGCACCTGAATCGTCATCCTTTGCCAGTGGCCTATCGCGTAGTGGCAGTACCTGACAGGTTTGTCTGACGCATTCTTGATAACGCAGCAGACTCTTGTTTCCCCCGGAGCTCGCCACGCCGCCATCCGCAGGCCGTTCAGCGTTTTTCCCCAATCAAGCTTCTCCGGCCTTGGTGGCAACGGTTCCCGAGGGGCAATTACTACGTCGCTTGGCACTTCCACTCCAGAATCCGCATCGTTACTCTTGGCACCATTGCCGTTGCAGGCGACTGTTGCCACGCAGATTAGCAGAACAATAATCCACTTCATAATGCACCTCTTGTCAACCTGCTGTTATTTTCAGCACGGCGCAGCCGGTGATTTGGCTCTGTTTCAGGGCGCTGAGCGCTTCGTTGGCCTGTTCGAGCGGGAAGGTCTGCGTCTCGGTATGTATCGGGATTTCGGCAGCGTACTTGAGCAGCTCTTCGGCGTCGGCACGCGTGAAGTTGGCGACGCTGCGGATTGTCCGCTCGTGATAGAGCAGGCTGTTGTAGTCAATCTCCGGAATCGGCGTCATGTAGATTCCCGCCAGGGCGAGCGTTGCGCCCTTGTCCATGACGCGAAGCGCTTCCGGGACAAGCGGACCTGCGGGAGCGAACATGATTGCGGCGTTGAGTTCTGCCGGCGGCGTATCCCTGGCGCCTCCGACCCATGCGGCGCCGAGTTTCCTTGCGTGCTTGCGGTGCGATTCGGCGCGGGTAAATGCAAATACCTCGATTCCGAGGTGGCGCGCAACCTGGATAGTCACGTGCGCCGAGGCGCCGAACCCGTACATACCCAGCACATCGCCGGGTTTTGCTTCGCTGAGGCGAAGTGCACGGTAGCCGATAATGCCTGCGCAAAAGAGGGGTGCGGCCTGAACGTCCGGGAAACCCTCCGGTATGGGGTATGCGAAGTTCTCGTAAGCCAGCGCGTACTCGGCGTAGCCGCCGTCGAAGTGCAGGCCGTTGAACTTCGCCTTGTGGCAGAGGTTCTCGCGGCCTGATGTGCAGAACTTGCATTGCCCGCAGGTCCAGCCGAGCCAGGGCATGCCGGCGCGCTCGCCAAGTTTGAAGCGCGTGACGCCGTCTCCCACCATGTCCACCGTGCCGACGACCTGGTGGCCGGGGACGAGCGGCAGCCTGGGCAGCTTGAGCTCGCTTTCCACAGTGTGCAGGTCGGTATGGCATATTCCGCAGACAGCGACCTTGAGGCGCACCTGGCCGGCGGTGGGAATCGGCTCCGCCAGGTCCTTAAGAACAAGCGGACCTTCCTCAATCGGGGCGGGGGATTTCAGAACCATTGCTTTCATCTTCGGGACTCTCCGTCCAGTGTCAAGACACCCTAACACCTTTGGCGTATTGTCCTGATTTGTGGCAGGGGATGTCAAGTCTATCTTGAAGAACTATTCGGAATGAGTCTTTATCAGAATGTAGTTGGGCCGGGCAACGTATGTGAGCCCGGCCTGGCGGCAGATTTCGGCGAGAGCGTCATCGAGGCGCATGTCGGTGACGTTCATGGTGATTTCGGCGTCCTGCGCCTTCTCCCTTGCCGCGGCGGAGAGGACGAAGTTGAGCCCCGTGAGGTCCTGGAGGAAGCTGATAATATTCTCAAGTGATTCCTCCTGAACGTTGAGATTCACAGTTTTGGATTCGAGGGCGGGCTTTGTCAGGGAATACTGGTTGAAAGCGTACCAGCGCATTGCCACGTATGTCTCGCTGGAGGGGAAAAGGACCGCATCGGGCGAGAGGACGAAGTAGAGCCCTGCGGCCCTTCTGGCACGGTGAAGCAGGGATGAGAGCCTGACCTCGCCGTCTGTGGACTGGACCGGCGTGTCGTCCGCGAGAGCCCGCGCCGCCTCCTCGCTTAGCCTGATTGGGATGCCGGTGCTCTTCTCGAAAAACTCCCTGAGTTGGCCGAAGGTTGTAATCGGCTTGTCAATCTTGACTCTTTCCCTCAGTTTCGTTTCGAGTATGGCAGTTTTCAGAAGCTCATCTTCGGTGAGGCCGAAGGGACAGGGGTGGTGGTAGAGCTTGGCTTTCATAGAGGAGCAGTCAATTGCGGGCACGAAGCTGTCAGGCTTTTCGAGGTTGCGCTGCGC
>DAOVDS010000196.1 GCA_030669415.1 bacterium | reverse complement strand
AAATTTTGTCATACGACGTTGTACCCACAAAGGTGTGCCTAAACGAAGTTTTTTTTTCGCCCGTAACTGCGGTCTTACAAAAGACTTGTCTGAAATTGCGGAATCGGCATAGCCGTTTCATCGCAGTTGTGCGTTTGTTTTCTGCGCGAATTATAGAGGCGCGTGTGTAAGACGGATTGTAGAAAGTAACCATTGATGGACAGTTGGCGCTATCCGTCATTGCGAGCGACCGAAGGGAGCGCGGCAATCTCATCTTCAGGCGCCTCTTGAGATTGCCACGTCGGAGGCTCTGCCTCCTCCTCGCAATGACATTTTGTGTTGTTCAGCTATGAAAGGTTATTTTCTGGATTCCGTATTAGCCCTCATACCGGGACTACACTCAGAACACCGTGACCGAGGAGGCTTTGAAGGTGAGGTAGACTTGCGAGCCGAGGGTTATGCCGAGGCCCTCGAAAGACTCTCTCGTTATGTGTGCCGTAAGCTCGAGGCCGACATCAACTGATAAGACAACCTTCCGGTCCAGCTCCGAAAGTGCTGCAACCCTGCCTGCAAAGGAGTTCCTCGCGCTTGAGCGAATCGGCTCCTTCGAGACAATAATATTGGCCGGGTCAACGGCTGCGCGGGTAAAACCGCGTTTTTCCGTAATCAGGTGAATTGAAAGACCGCCGCCAAGAAGAAGAACTGCCGAACCGTCACGCTCAACAATCTCGCCTTCGAGCAGGTTCTCCAGCGCGGGCGGCGCGATACGGCCGCGTTCGAGCCTCACCACGTTCGCGGAGAGCCGGTAGGCCTGCTCGACCTGGTGGGTCGCCACCACCACCGTGCACCCCTGCGCCTGCAATTCTGTTATGGCTGTTTCCACCTGCGACCTGTTCGCCTGGTCGACGTTGGCGACAGGCTCGTCCAGGAGCACAAGCTCCGGCTGCAGTACGAGCGCCCTCGCAAGCGAAACACGCTGGGTCTCGCCGGCCGAAAGCGTGCGCGCATTGCGCTCCTGAAGTGTCAGTACGCTGAGAGCCTTCATGGCCGACTGCACCCGGCCGGCCCGCGCGACACGTTCGGTTTCCCTGAAGCGCAATCCGTACTCCACGTTGGCCCGGACAGTCGAGTTGAAGAGATACGGCTTCTGGAAACAGAAGGTCATCCTGCGCATTGTCCGCAGGCGCTCCTTTCGGGGCAGGCGGTAGAGGTCGCACCCGAACACCTCGACGGACCCGGTTGCGGGCTGTTCAAGGCCGGCTATGACTCGCAGCAAAGTGGTCTTGCCCGCACCGTTGGGGCCGACTACGATATGGATTTTCCCGCGCTCGAACTCCAGGGATTGCAGGTCAAGGACTGTATCGTCTCCGTAGACTACCGTAAGGTCCGAGACTCTCAGGGCGGTTTCAGGCATTACCCATCCTCCCCCTTGCCCTGCAGGTATCTGAGGAGGAAATTGACTCCCAGCGCGACGGACAGAAGGATAACCCCAAGCGCCATTGCGAAGGAGAACTCGCCTTTTGACGTCTCGAGCGCGATTGCCGTGGTGATGTTGCGGGTGTGCCCGGCTATATTGCCCCCGAGTATCATGGATATGCCCACTTCGCCGATAAGCCGCCCGAAGGCCGCCGCGACAGCCGCCATGAGTGCGAACCTGCCTTCCCAGACCATTGTCGCTGACACGTGGAGCCTGCCTGCGCCAAGCGTTATCGCAGTCTCCCTGACCGACCTGTCAAGAGACGCAACTGCCGTACTCGTCAGCGCGACCACTATGGGCAAACCGAGAATCACTTCCCCCACAATCATCGCCTTCTTGCTGAAGAGCAGGTCCAGCGGTCCCAGGACTGAGTGCCTCGCGATAAAAGCATAGACAAACAGCCCCACAACCACGGTGGGAAGAGCCATGAGAGTGTTAAGAAGGGTGATGACAAGCTGCCTTCCCCTGAAGCGGCCCACGGCCACCGCAAACCCCAGGGGGACTCCCACTACCGTACATATCACCGTTGCGGCGCCCGCAACCTGCAGGGAGATAAAGACGGCCGAGTATACCTCGCCGTCGCCCGTAAAGACGAGCTTCATCGCATCAACGAGAGCGCCGAACAGAAAGCCTATGCCACTCAAAGCCAATCCTACTTGTTTGAAATCGCGTCAGGATGGAACAGAACTTCGCCCTCTTTCTTGAAGTTCCCGATTATCCGCTGCCCTTCTTCAGAAGTCAGCCACTCGATGAACTTCATAGCCTGCGCGTGCTTGACGTGGGGGTGTTTGGCGGGGTTGACCGCGATAACGCCGTAGGGGTTGGACAGGCGTTTGTCACCCTCCACAAGTACGGGAAGCTCCAGCCTGTTTCTGTAGGCGAGATACGTTGCGCGGTCGCTCATGGCATAGGCCTGTTTCTCGTTGGCGATGTTCAGGACCGCTCCCATCCCCTGCCCCGCGCTCAGGTACCATGTGCCTCCCGGCTCCACCCCGGCCGACTGCCACAACTGCTTTTCCTTCTTGTGCGTGCCCGAATCGTCACCCCGCGAAACAAAGAAGCTCCCGCTTGCCGCAATCTTCTGGAGCGCCTGCGCAGCGTCTTTGGAGCCCTTGATTCCCGCCGGGTCACCGGCCGGCCCGATTATCACGAAGTCGTTGTGCATCAGGTCGCGGCGGTTCACGCCGAAACCGTCCGCGACGAACTTATCCTCCGCCGCCCGCGCATGTACCAGTATCACATCCACGTCGCCGTTCTCGCCGTGCTTTATCGCCCTGCCTGTACCGACTGCAATAACCTTGACCTCAATGCCGTGTTTCCTGGTGAACGCCGGCAGCAGTACCTCCAGAAGCCCTGAGTTGTCGGTGCTGGTCGTTGTGGCGAGCTTGATGGTTTCTGCCTGCGCAGGCGCGGGTTCGCCTGTCCCATTGGAGCACGCAGCAAGAGCAATTAGAACAGCGGCCGCGGCACTGGCACAAATTAGACAGGTTGTTTTGCTCATTGTTCTCCCTCCATCTTAGATGTCGCGCAGCTCCGAAGATGTACAGAATCGTCGCAGCAAGCCGGGATTTTAGACGCGGGGAGAGTGCAGGTCAAGCAAATTATGTCGAGACAGACATAGATTGTCCCTGTTTCTCAGCATTGCGACATGCTGCGGCCGGAATGGTGATTTCACCGAGAGCGCCGGAGTCCCTGGCTGTCAGCATCTGCCGTTGCCGGTGTGAAGAGCAAGCAGCCTGTCTTCCTTCTACTTGTCTTTCTTCTCCGTGCCCTTCTTGCGCTCAATGTACTGGTCGAGCTTGAGCTTGAACCTGACGCTTTTTATAAGTCTCTTGATTGCTCTTTCATCCACCTTGACAGGCCAACTGTCAATACCCGGCACCACGCCCCCAAGGTTCGCGTCTTTCTTGTTCATGGGCAGGTTGTGCCACTTGTAGACCTTGATAGAATTCTCTGCGCTTTTCTTCATAAGCATCTTCAGGGCTGTGGTCAGCTCGTCATACTGTTTCGGCCACGGAATGGCAGCGTAGTTGCCCTTCATGCGCTTGTGCGAGTCAAACACCTTCTTCCATTCAGCACGCCACACAGTATCCAGCCAGGTGCGCCAAACCTCTTCCTGAAACGCGCCTGTCCGGTCGTAGAACTCGTTGGGGTTGTTGCGCAGGTACTTCCGGAATGCTTTTTCGTCAACCTCATATACTTCCTTGTTGTTTTTGTCACGCTGGGGCTTGTCGTTCTTGTCCAGTTTGTAGAACTTCTTTGTGTATTTCACGCTCGCGGCCCTGTACTTCGTGTCGAAGTCCTTGAAGAGCTTCTCTATACCCCAGACAGCGTTGACATAGTATTCTCTGAGCCTGTCTTCCTCCTCCTTCATTTTTTCCATTTTGCCGATTCTTACGTACTTGTTGCGGTAGCCGTCAGATGCATTGACGCCAAGCTTGTCCTTGATCTTTTTCATGGCTCTTCGACCCTGCAGGTCGAGCTTCACCACCACCTCGAGCTCATAGTTGCCCGGGAAGAACCTCTTCCCGGCCCAGAGCTTCGATGCGCTGAAGGTTACTTGAAACCCCCCGTTCTTCACGGTGACAAGCCTGTTGGTGCCGGGAAGAGTAACCTCGAAGAACCTGAGCGCTACCGCCGCCATTGTGCCGTCTGGGTACTCGCTGGCTCCCTTCATTGTAAAGCTCGGCCCGGCCGAGGTCTGCTTGACATCAATGGATTTGATGTCGATAAGGAACTGGCCCCTGACCACCTGCTTGTCGTGGCCGCGAGGGGGCGCCCCCTCGGGCATAACGACCGACCCATCCGGCTGCTTCTTGCCCATCTGGTCGGCCTCGGACGGCTTGTCCTGGGCCACAAGCGTGATAGTCAGACTGCACAGAACCAACCCGACAACCGCAACGCAGAATATCTTTCTTTTCACAGCCTTCTCCTACTCTATGACTTTCTCAAAGAGTATCACTTCCTCCCTGGGCAGGAAGTAGCTTACCTGTATCGAATCGAACACCGGGCTTACAAGCGGTGCGGCGTGCCCCTGCGGGCTGAGCGCCTCCAGAGTGACCTCGTATCCTACCCTTGCCGTTGCAGTTGCGGGGTCGCGCTGGAGCTCCGTTCCCGGGGTTATTGTCAAGCCGGGGTTACCGGCCGGGAACAGGCGCACACTCACACCAGGTGCCTTCCCTGAGGCAAGCTCGCTGCCCGCTATCTTGTTCGTTACCGATGTAAGCAGATTCACCGGCTTACTCAGGCCCGTGGGTCCCACGGCGAACTTGGCGGGCGCGTAAGCAGCAATCTCGACTGCCCTGAGCCTCACCTTGTCCACGCCCGGCGGGAAAGGTATCGTTATGTAGTTGATGTAGACGCCGCTCGCCGGGTACCTGTGCGGCGGGCTCGTGGTGTCAACCGTCAGGTTGTTCTGGTTGTAGGTGACAAAGTTGTCAATGGTGGCGTTAGCCACTGTGGCGAACTTGTTGAGGCCCCCGAACTTGAAGAGGCCCTTGGGCGCGTACTTCTGCTCGCGGTGTATGCCACCTACAAACATGCAGTCGCCCGGGTCCAGCTCGTTGAGCATGACCGACCTGGCCGCGGCGTACTGGTAAACGACACCCGGCATGTACCTGCCGTCTATGAACAGCCGCAGGCAGCAGTTTTTCTGCGACATATCGTTCTCGAACGCGTTGTCATCCCAGGTGATAAGGACGTGGTGCCATTCGCCGGCCTTCCAGCCGCCCCACGTATCGTGGTCAACCACCACGTCAATCCTGGCGTGCTTGGGCGGCAGCTTGTCCACGTCATCCGGCAACGGCCGGCCCACCGGGTACGTGGGCGGCGGGGTCGCCGGCGGCTGGGGAGTGTAAGGCCTGTCCGCCTCGTATGGCGGGAAGCAGTCCTGGTCCTGCGGGTCGAAGTCGCCAGGGAAGGGTTTCAGCGGCGGGAAAAGCTTGCCGGCCGAGTCGCAGAACGATTCGTAGTACAGGCGTGTGATACGCAGAGCACCGTCAGTATTCTTAAAAAGGAACATCTGCGTCCCACCCTTGTAGTCCCTTGGGCTGTCGGTCGCCCCATTGGGGCCGCACGTGCGCTTGCCGTAACAGGTGACGCTCAGGTATGAGGCGAACACCTTTTCGGTCGAGTCGAACTCCGGCTTCACCCAGAACTCGAGCCCGCCGGTATACATGGGAATATTCACTTCGCCCTGATTGGTGCCTGTACGGCTGTTTCCGCCCGGCGCCGGTGAAGCTGCCCGGTAGCGCAGCCTCGTTTTATTGCCGCCGGATTTCTTGAACTTCGAGACGTAGAAGCCGTCGGGCAGCACGTCGCTGTCCTTGGGCATCTGGTCGCATTCGATATTCGAGCCGTAGTCCTTGTCAAGAAGGAGTGTATCCGGGGGCGGCGCCATGGCGTTTCCCGCCTCGCCGTTGGCTATCGAAAGCTCGTCGGTCTTGTCGTACTTCTCCTGGTCGAACTTGACCACCAGAAGATTGGCAAGCTTGGCGCTGACGTTACCAACGGCAAATCCCTGTCCTGTGACTGGGTCGGGCTCTACAGGATAAAGCGCAATGTAGCCTATCTGCTCGTGCCCCGGCGCGTCGAAGG
Source organism: bacterium (assembly GCA_030669415.1). Classification (GTDB taxonomy): domain Bacteria; phylum Planctomycetota; class SKW154; order SKW154; family DAOVDS01; genus DAOVDS01. The sequence goes on along the minus strand of DAOVDS010000196.1, from coordinate 2,306 downwards.
CCACGACGTTCTCCGGATGACTGATGATATCGAGCTTGTCATCATCCGCGGCCAGCTCGAACTCCTTCTGGGAGGTGTGCATAATCAGGTCGAAGAGCTTAATCACGGTGCGCACCTTGGATTCCGCAACCACTTCCCTCCTCGTGTCGAGCACCTGGCCCAGCGAGGTAATCTCGAAGTAGCCCATGGAAGAGAAGCAGAACTCCGTGGTGTAGGTGTCGATGATGTTGTTGTCCTTGTCCTTCTTGCACAGGTTCGCCTTGTCCACGACGAGGCGGGCGGAAACGCTCGGGTTGAAATAGGCGGGCCTGGCGTTCGGGTTGAAGTTCGCCTTTAGCATATCGCGCGCCGCCTGAGTGTACCACGCCTTGAAGTGGGCTATGTTGCGGTCGTCCGTGGGATGAAGCGAAGCCTTGTACGGCGGCAGCACGCCGGCAGGAATTGTAGTATCAACGAAGTACTCGAAATCCGCGTACGACTGGAACGCCCTGTTCAGGCGCCTGTTCTCGATAAGGGTTGCTATCTGCTCGGCCTGTCCCTCAGTTAAGGGCTCGACCCAGACGAAGTCAATGATTTCATCCAGAGCCTTCTCTTCATTCTCCCCCGAACCATGCGGATAATCCGGGTCATCCTCATCTATCCCCTGGGTTGTAACCACTGTCCCCACGTAGCGCCCACGGCCTGCAAGCCCCTGCAGGCAGGCAATCAGCACTTCGCGGGCCGCGGTGTTGACGTTTACGGGAGCGCGCATCTCCGGGCTGTAGCCCATCGGTATCTTGGGGTCGGGGTTCGCGTTGCCCTTGACCGTCTTCTCGTTAATCCACGAGTTGGCGGTCACGTAGTCCTTGAACGAGTTGAACTTGTCCAGCCCCACCTTGTCGGCGTCCGTCGTGCCACTGCTGCGCTCACTCTCCTGGAAGAGTTCGAGAAGCTGCATCTTGGAGGAGTATTTGGCATCCACAAGCGCACCGCGAAACGCGATGATGGCATTGCCGGCGGTCGCACCCATGTACGCCAGCCCCGCAACCGGGTCGGCAACGCCCTTTGACTTGGCGATGGCAGTCCCGAGGTTGTCGAACATATCCGGCAGCCTCGGCTGCATCCCGTTGAGGTTGACCTGGCTGGCACAGTCGATAACCTTGACCTTGTAGATATTGCCCCTGTCGGCATAGGTGCCGCCCAGGTCGCCCTCGAAGGACGACTTCTCGGCATCTTCAATCTGCGTGCCTGCGGCAAGGCTGCCGTCCTTGTTCGTGAACACCCATGTGTCGGTTATGGAGTCGTAGCTGTTGCCGGTCGTCGACTCGCGCAGGCCCACCGAGGAGCGAGACAGCCCGCTCTCCGCAAGAAGCTTGGCGCGTATCATATCAAGGTAGTTCGTCGATGCGTCACTCTCCAGCTTCATGAGCCTTGCGAAAGTGATTGCCATAATCGACATGAGCGCCAGTATCCCCATGGCAACAATGAGCATACTTCCCCGCATCTTCCGGCGAGGAGCCCCGTGAAGCCTTTCCATGGCTTCTCCTCTCAGCAAAGGTTGGTTAGATATCCCCGTGTTTGACCTCAGTATGTAGAGACGCATCCGGCACGGGGATAGTTGCATAATTCTAACCTCAAAAAAGCAGGGCCAACTCCAGTTGAGCCGGCCCCGACTTCTGTCTCTCTTCCTACAGCAGCTACTTCGAAACCTCGCGGTAGTGACCGCCGGTCGCCTCCGCAAGCTGCGTCAGGAAACTGCGCGTGTGGTTGTTGTACGCTGTCGGGTGTATGTCCCAGTTCATGCTGCCCGGGTTCCATACATACGCGTTCTGGTGCGACATGTCCATACCTATGCCAAGCGTGTATATCGTCGCTCGCTGCGTGTTCTCCGCCAGAATCTTCGACTTCGTCAGCGCCATGCACGAAAGCGTCCACGTGCCGTCATTGTACACCTGACCGGCATCGTAGCTGCCGTACACGCGGCAGAGCGCGTACGCAACTGTACCGATGTGCGTCGGCGCACCGTCCGTCAGAAGGTAGATACCTGTCGCCGATTTCTTCGGCTCTCCCCCGGGACCAACGCCCGGCGGCGCCTTGGATACCATCTTCAGCGCTGCCGACATGCCCTCGTAGGTGCACGTGCCGCCAGACACCTCTCGATTGCTGAGGCGCCCCTGCGACCATGAAATCGCCGCCGCCTTGTTGGCCGCGTTAGCCGGCACAATCTTCCCCGTGCTCGGCCATATCGGGACATTGGAGCCGTGTTTCGCGTGATACCCTAACGGCGCCGGCTCGCCATATTTCGGCGGCCATGCCTTCCACCTTCC
>DAOVDS010000306.1 GCA_030669415.1 bacterium | reverse complement strand
TATTTCGATGTGGTCAACCCCCTTGTGAAGAGACCTGCCACTTTATGAAGCGGTGTCAGGTCGCACGGTCCCCTGATGTCCGGGCCAACCCCTTTTGCCACAAGATATTCCACAACCTTCAACTCGTACATAACCGCCGCTGCGTGCAGCGGCGTGTCTCCCGATTTGTCCACCGCCTCGAGGTCCGCTCCGCTGGCAACCAGAAGCTTGACCATTTCCAAATGCCCCTCCAGCGCAGCCCAGTGGAGCGCTGTCACATTGTGCTCAGTTCGCGCGTTGACATTGACACCGGCGGCGATAAGCTCCTTCACCTTGTCAAGACTGCCAGTTTCTATGGCCTGAAGTAGTGTGTGTTTGTCACCCGTGTCTTGGACATCTTCAATTGACTTTTCACCGCAGGCAGATAACACGAGAAGAACCAGGATACAGAGTGCGTTTTTCATGTCGCTTCCTTCTAATCGTCTTCGTTCTGGTCGAGTTCCTTTCCCGAAACCGCACCGTGAGAGCGCAGAAGTTGTTTTACCTTTTCTGAGGTGGCCAGGTCAAGTGGAGTCTGGTTTTTAGTGTCGGTCACGTTCACATCCGCGCCGCGGGAGATTAGCATCGTGACCTTCTTGGGCATACCCCGCTTTGCGGCGAAATGCAGGGGCGTACGGCCATCGTTGTCCCTCGCACTCAAATCGGCGCCCTTCTCAATAAGAAACTGGGCGACATCGGAGACTGCGCGGTGCAGCGGAGTCCAGCCCTGCAGGTCTTTTGCGTTCACGTCCGCGCCCATGGAGACAAGAAATTCCGCCATGTCTCGCGTGGTGGCAAAGTGCAGCGCTGTCTCGCCGTTATTGTTTCGTTTTCCAATGTTGGCGCCAGCGTTGAGAAGGAGTCTGACAATCTCCTTGTGACCAAAGCGGACTGCCTCGTGCAGGGCAGTATAGTCTCCCTTGTCAACCTCGGCGCCCTTTGAGATGAGAAGCTCCACAATCTCTTTATGCCCGGAATAGGCCGCCTGGCGAAGCGCGGTCGAGTATCCTTCTGCATAGCAGGAGCGGTCTTCTACATTGACATCTGCTCCTTTTTCAATAAGAAGCGCGGCAATTTCCTTTCGCCCGTAGCCAGCCGCGTAGCACAGCGGCGCCCACCATAGTTTGCCACGTCGAGTGCGCGGATGGACATCGGCGCCTTTGTCGACAAGGAGCTTCGCAATATCGTTCTTGCCTTTGACAATCGCCGCAAGGAGCGGCGTGCGTTGCCAGCCATCTACAACCTCGATGTCGGCACCGCTGGCAAGCAGAAACTCGACAAGTTCCCTGTGGCCTTCGTAGATAGCACTGTGCAGGGCTGTTTTGCCTTCCTTGTCCTTTGCGTCTATGTCAGCCCCTTTGGCAAGGAGGGATCTCACTTTGTCGAGGTCACCCGCCTTTACCGCATCTTCATGTCCCTTTTCGGCGTGCTCCTGCGAATCTTCCCTGAGGCTTTCAGTCCTCTGCTTTCCGCCGCAGGCGGACAGGAGCAGGAGGATTGTGAGCATGTAGAATGCTTTTTTCATATTTTCTCCGTGTGCTCCGTGCTCTCCGTGGTTAAGAAGATGTTATCTTACCCCGGCGATAAGGCCGGCGATTTCGATTACGAGGCGTGCGGCCGCGGTCGCCGTTATCTGGCTGACATCGAACTCCGGCACGAATTCCACCACGTCCGCCCCGACCATTTTGCCCGAGACCGATTTGAGCACATCAAGCAGCTCCCGCGTAGACAGCCCGCCAGGGACGGGGTTGCCGACGCCGGGCGCAAACGCCGGGTCCAGGCAGTCCATGTCAAGCGAGAGGTACAGGGGGTTCTCGAACCGCAGGTCTTCCGGGGCAACGAGGTGGTAGGCCGTTATCACCTGAATGCCCATGTCGCGCGCCTTCTCGAACTGCCCCTCGTAAGGCATGCGAACTCCAACTTGCACGAAACGGCCGAATTCCACTTCGGTCGCTATCCGGTAGGCGGTCGAGGCGTGTGTGTAAGGCGAGCCCCGGTACGTCTCGTAAAGGTCAGGGTGCGCATCAATCATCAGGATGTCGATCTTGCCGTGAGCCGCACCTACCGCCTGGACCGCGGGCGGAGTTATGGAATGGTCCCCTCCCAGCAGGATTGGCGTAGCGCCCGCCTCGAGAATCCCGGCCGTCGCCTCGCGGATTGCCTGCGCCACCTCCGCCGCGTCCCCGGGCAGCGTCATGTCGCCATGGTCGGCGAGCCGGGTGATTTCTCGAAGATTCGCTCCCTCTTCCGTGCACGGGTTTACGGAGCGCGAGGATGATGCCTCGCGGATTGCCCCCGGGGCTTGTGCCGCCCCTTTGCGGTTGGTGGAAAGCGCATCGTAGGGCACCCCGAGAATCACCGTGTCCGGCTTGCCCTCACTTGAGAGTGCTCCACCCCAGGGCTGGTACTCAGTCACTTTCGCATCTCTCAGAAAAGGCCCGTCTCGCGGTGGACCGGCTTGTCGGCGCGAGCGGCTCTACCGGCAAGTCCTGCTAATCACCAAAGAACTCGTCGAGCTTCCCCTTGGCCTCGTCGGCGTAGTCCTTGCTGATGGACTCAGGCGCGTCTTTGCGCTCCGTGATTGCCTTGAAGACCTTGGCGAGCTTGGAGGCGATCTCCTTGGTGTAGAGCCTTACCATGCCGATGGTCGTGCGGTTATCGAAGATTGTCGCCAGGATGGTGCGGTCGCCTATGAGCGTGAGCTGGATATTGTCGCGCTTGCCCTGGTGGAAGAGTATCGAGAACTCCTCTTCCCCAAGAAGCCTTGCCATCTCCCTGGTGGCTGCGAAAGAGCCGGCGACAAGCGCGCTGACCGTCTGGACGTCGTAGGACTCGGTATGTCCCGCCTTGGTTATCAGGTGGCCATCCTTGTCAATCAGGATGTTCGACTTGGAATCCGAGAGCTTGAGCAACTCATCGAGGTGCTTGGTTATCTTCTCGACATCCTCGGCGTAGAATATCAGTCTCTTGTCTTTCAGTATCCTGTCATCTTTTTTCGCAGCCACGGGTCCTCCTTTCGCAACCGTGCCGGCCTGAAGTACTCCGCCTGCACGGAGTTGAGCCTCTAATTATACAGCACCCCCTCACGCATTCAAGACCTATTGAAAATTTTTCTCTCCCTGCCCCGGTGCAGATGCCGGCTCCTCCTTCCGGGCCAGGCTCAACAGAACAAGCCCCGGCACAGACGTCACAATAAGCGCAAGAAGCGCAACCCGGAAGCCAAGCGCATCCGCAATCAGCGCAAAGAAAATGGTCCCGTATGCGCTCAGCCGGCCCGTCATGCCGTAGAGCCCGAAGTAGGCGCCGAGGTCTTCCGGCGGCGAGAGGTCCACGAGCATCTTGCGGCCCGCAGTCCACACGCCCGCAAGCGCAAAAGACCCGACCGCAATCAGCACAACGAAGAACCAGAAAACGCTCGTAAGAACCGCGCAGAACACCACCGTCACAACCAGTGCACCCGCAGAGACCAGGTACACGGGCTTCGCGCCCAGCTTGTCGCATGCCCTGCCCTGCACTATCCCCCAGACAAACGCGCCAGTATACAGGCCCAACAGGTACGGAATAATCTCAGTCGGCTTGTAGCCGAAGACCCGGCTGATATAGACGCCGAAGTAGACTACAGCCGTGTTCAGCGCATCCACGACAAGAAAGTTGCCGAGGAAGAAGAAGAGCAGCCCCTTTCGCTTCTTGAGCGACCGGTCCGTGCGCCAGACCTTCTTCATCGCCTCCCACGCCGTGCGCAGCCGGAAAGGCTCCGGGTTCTCGACGCGGCGCTCCTTTACGAACAGGAACAGAGGCAGCGCGAACAGCATGAACAGCACCGCCGTCAGGATGAAAACGAAGGAATGGCTCACTCCCCAGTTCTCGACCGCCACCTTTATCACCAAGAGCGCGAAAATAATACCCGCATACCCCAGCGCTACCCCCAGACCGGATACAAAACCGATTGAGCGCTTCGGCGCGACCGCAGTCAGCAGCGAGTTGTAGAACACAAGCGACACCTGGTATGCGAAATTCGCCACCACGAACACGCCCATGAGGTAAATCACGCTCCCGGGCACGGGGCTGAAAACGCTCAGAAACGCCGTCGCCACGCAGCAGATTACGGTAAGCCAGAAAAGCCACGGCTTGGCACGGCCCGTCTTGTCGATAACGGCGCCCGCCACCGGCAGCAGAATCCCCGCCGCAATCATTGACAGGACGTTCGCCCTGCCTATGTCAATCACCCTGCCTGAGATGCTTTCGAGGTATATCGGGAACCACAGCGTGACACAGGTCGCGCTGAATATGGTGTTGGCGAAGTCATACATCGCCCACGAGCCAATGGTCAGCGCCGAGCCCTTCGAGCCCGAATCCGTCACCGCCCCGCTGCCCTGTTCCCGGGCCATTCTTCACCCCTTCAAGTTCTCAGTCGGCATCTTATCCAGACGAATCGCATTTGTAAAATGATTCCTTTACGTACCAAGGACTTACGTCGAGTTTTTAACAAATAACTCCTGTGTAAGAAGGGAGATATGGAAATTGGGGAGAATCGGAGATATTCTCCTTTTGCCTCTTCCCAAAGAACAGCTCTTGCACACGTCAACCTCGCAAGAAAAAATACAAATTGTCAAAGACTCTTTTTCCCGGTTACGGCGACAGGTGTCTTTTCGATGATTCCTTAACTTCATGTCAATCAGCACCTTGCGTAAGAGTGCCGGGTTCCGGGTTTTCCCTAACTTGTCTTGGCCTGCCGGGCCGATTTGTAAAATTCGCGCCCTTTTTGAGACACGAAGGCAACACTGCCGCGGCGCACTTTGTCATTGCGAGGTCCCGCAAGGACTCTTTTAAAAGTGGCTGCGCCACCCGCAAGGCGGGCGTGGCAATCCCATCCGGATGTGATTGCCACGTCGTCCGCCATACGGCGGACTCCTCGCAATGACATAAATGTGTTACCCGCATTTGAACCATG
>DAOVDS010000307.1 GCA_030669415.1 bacterium | reverse complement strand
GTTCTTAATACCCGGTTACATTGTCTTCAAGGCAAAACAGTCTGTTGCCCTTGTCAAAACCCCGTCTAAATTTGAACTAACCATCCAGTCGGTAATCTACAGCGTGGTAATCTTCCTTATTTTCGTTTTGCTGCCATTTTGCAGGGAGACACTGTTTGATGTTCAGCTTGATGGAGATATTGCAAAGTTTATCAAGATAAGGAAACCCCTATCTCCTGTCTGGGCACTGGTGTTCCTTTCAATAATCACGGCTCTTGTCGCTGTACTTGTCATGATTATCAGGTACAAGAGACTTTACAAGAAGATATTGCGGAAGCTCCATCTCACACTTTTCGATGCGTATGAAACGCCATGGGAGCAATTCGTCTATCTTGCGACTACAGACCAGTGGTTGGAAGTAGAACTGACAGACGGAAAAACATATCAGGGAATACTATTGTCCCTTGCGGTGCCGCCATATGAGACTGAACTCATCCTGCAATACGGTGTATACCGGGAAAAAGGCGAAGAAAGGCAGCTACCTATCCAGGTATTTGACAAGGATGGGAACCGAGTTATGGAAGATTCTTTCATAAAATATGCAATTATCAACATCAAGGATATTAGAGTAGCCAGAGTCGTGAGGGGACAGCAAGCACCGCAAGGTGGCGCAGCAAAACAGGTACCCACGCAAACATAGTCACTTCCCCGCTTCCTCCACAATCCCAATTTCCTCTTCCGTCAGCCCGTACAACTCATACACCAGCTTATCAATCTGCCTGTCCGTCGCATCAATCTGGCGCTGGAGGAGGATTTTGTCGTGCTTCCTCTTCGTCGCCGGTGGTTGGTGGTTCTTCAACGTCCTTTCCGCAATGTGGGCAAATTGTCCGCTTGCAGCGCTTTCCGTTTGCTGTGCAAACTCGGAAACCGTTACACGGTTTCTGTGGTTTTGATGTATCTCCCCATGCTTGCGCATGGGGCTTCTGTGGTTGGGATTTTCATTATGCGTTGCGGGGGTGCGCGGGTTGGGGTGGATTCACGGGCAGATTTTGGTTGCGGGGTGGTGTCGCAAGGTATATACTGTAGTCGGTTTAAGAGCTTGCTTGGGACAGGCAACTGTGAAGAAAACGCAATCCGCGAAGAAAGACATCAACATAATGGACCTCTCGTCCATTTTCCAGTCGCTTTCGGGCGCGAAGCGCTCCGGCACCCTGCGGGTACGCCACGGAGATGATGAGGATGAGAAGCTGGTCTATTTCCGCAAGGGGAATATCGAGGCGGTGACGGCGCCGCGCAAGAAGCACATGCTGGGCGAGGCGCTGATGAAGTCGGCCGCCATAACGGAGGAGCAGCTTCAGGAGGCGCTGCAGAAGCAGAAGGGCTGGAAGGTGGATTTGGGCGGCGCGCTTCTGAAGCTGGAATTCGTGCAGGAGGAGCAGATACGCACGGCGCTTGTGTTCCAGATAACGGAGGAGGTCTGCGAGGTATTCTCGTGGCAGGACATCCACTGCGAGTTCACGCCGGGCGACCCGCCGGAGGAGATAACCAAGCTCTCACGTGAGGGGGTCAAGCTTTCGGTAAGCCCTGAGAGCCTGGTCATGGAGGCGGCACGCAGGATTGACGAGTGGGAAATACTCAAGCAGATGCTGCCGTCGATGAAGGATGTGCTGGTGGCCACGCCCAAGGCGGTTCACTACTACAGCGAGGAGGAGGGCCACGAGGCGGAGCTGGAGGTTCTGTCCTACATTGATGGCGTGCGCGACGTGAGCGAGATAATAGAGAAGGCGCGCATGCCCCGCTTCGATGTGCTCAAGACCCTGTATGCGCTGCTTACGGCGAAGGAGATAGCGCCGATAGCGTCGGTCCAGCTTGTGCAGCTTGCCTTCAACTTTTCGAGCACGGGCCAGCTCGAGAAGTGCATGAGGCTGTACGAACGGGCGATAGAGCTGGGAGTGACGGACATCGACCTGGACATCCGGCTGGCGAAGACGTACGAGGCGCTGGGCATGGGCGAGGAGGCGATAGAGAAGTACGCGGCGCATGCCAAGGAAGCGGTCGAGTCCGGCAAGCTGGAAGAGGCTGCCGATGCCTACCGGAAGATAGTGAGCCTCGACAAGAGCAAGCTGGGGGCGCACGAGGAGCTGATAGACACTCTGATTGCGCAGGGCCAGCATCAGAATGCGGTGAAGGAGTCGGAGCGTCTGGCGAAGAAGCTGCTCAAGGCGAAGGAGGAGTCGCGCGCAATCTCGCTGTGGCAGAAGATAAAGGTTGCGCTGCCGGACAGCCCGGAACCGTACCGCCAGCTTGCCCAGTTGCACGCCAAGGCCAAGCGCACGGTGCAGGCGATTATCGAGTTCGAGAACCTCGCCGGGCTCTACCAGGTACTGGAGAAGCCCGCGAAGGCGATAGAAGTCTTCCGCGATATGCTCAAGCTGGACAACGAGTGCGTGCAGGCGCGCCTGTCGCTGGCGGCCACGCTGGCCGACATGGACAACACCGAGGATGCGGTCAAGGAGTACAACGCGCTCGCCGAGACGCTGTCCCAGTCGGGCGTAATACGCGATTCGACGAACTGGACGTTCCTGATAGACATCTACGAGAAGATACTGGTCCTTGAGCCGAACAACCTGCTTGCGCGCGAGTGGCTGGCTCACGCATACATCGAGAATGACATGGTGGACAAGGCGCTGCCCTGTCTGCGCCAGATAGCGCAGGCGAGGCGCGCGCAGGGCCGCCTCGACGAGGTCCAGGAGCCGCTCAAGCAGATTATCGAGCTTCAGCCGGATGACATTGAAACGCGCATGGAGTCCGCGAAGGTCTACCTGGAACTCGACGACACGGCGCACGCGGTAGAGGTATACCAGGAAGTGATAGAGATGTCGCTTCGGAATAAGGAGTACGGAGTCGCGCGCAATGCAGCCGGGAAGGTGCTCAAGGCGGACCCGTACAACCTGGTCGCCCACAAAGCTCTGGCGCATCTCTACGCGGATGTCGGAGAGCCCAAGAAACAGCTTGACAAGCTTCGCACAGTGGGGTGGCTCAGCTACTGCGGCGGCGACTATGCGGCCGCGGCCGAAGCGTTCGAGAAGGCGCTTGAGATTGACCCCGAGCTCATGGATATCGCCCTGGCCCTGCCGGGGACGTATGAGCTTCTCGGCGAGAGGCGCAAGGCGTTCGACCAGTACCTCTCGCTGGCTTCTGAATGCGTCAGGCGAAACGACCTGAGCCTTGCCCGCTGGGCGGGCGAGAAGGCGTCGCTTATCGACGGGGCCAGCAACAAGGTGGACCGCGTCCTCGCCCGACTTGACGACAAGGAAGTGCTCCTCAAGAAAGGCGGGAGAGTGCCCTTTATAGAAAGGCCCAAACCCAAGACGGCGCAACCGGTCACAGACAAGGGGGCTGAAGAAGCGCAAGAATAACGTTGCTTTTGCGCGCTCACTGTGGGGGCACATGCCACGGTATTACACGGCGGGCAGTGGAGAAAAACCCGCCGGCTAAATATCCTGTATTCTTTACTGAAACGGTCCGAACCTGTGAAAGCCAAGCGTCAACGGGTCAACCTGAAGGCGGTGAAGAAGAGATTCCCCGACTGCGCAGCTCACCTTGACCTGTTTGAATCAATCCAGGATACAGTCTACTCCGTGAAGTTCAGGCCGCCCCCCAGGCTGGGCCGGGAAGAAGTGCAGGACGCGCTCGGGTCAGGCAGGACAGTTCTCGACACGTGTGTGGACAAGCTTGACACCGAGGCGTTCGGCCGGGCCCTGGGGAAGCTTTTCAAGCACCTTGCCGACAGGAACGCGCGCGAGTTCTCAAGAGCGTCGCGCACGGCAGTCCCCGAGGGGCTGATGGCCGACTACCTCCACGCGAGAGAGAAGCGGCTCGAGCGGCACGCCTCGCAGCAGGGCCTCTCTGCGGCAAGTCTGGTCTCCTGCTGCCAGCAGGCTGCCCGTCCGCAACTCGCAGCACTGCGTGATGCGAACGGCGAGGCCGATTTGAGCGTGTGGCATCAAGGCCACTGCCCTTTCTGCGGGGCGCTGCCTGCCATGGCACAGGTAGACGCCCAGGGGAGTCGCCACCTCTTCTGCCCCAACTGTCTGGCGCAGTACCGGTTCGCGCGCCACCACTGTCCCGGGTGCGGCCACGCGGGACTGAACGTACTGACGATGGAGGCCTGGCCGGGACTGCTTCTTGAGTCGTGCCAGGCGTGCGGGACGTATCTGAAGACCTGGAGCGCGGGCGCCGGGGACCCGCCCTGCCCTTTTCCGCACCTCGACATCCTGACCCGTGGCGTTGACGAGGCGGCCGAACCCCAGGAACTCAAACGCCTCTCACTGAGCGTGATGGGCGTGTAGCCGCAGCCGAAGTTAGCCGGCGGGCTTGCCCGCCGCGTTATTATTGGTCACAGAGGCACAGAGAAATAGTGTTGCCGTCCTTATAGTTCCGGAAGCACCACGTCGGAAGACGTGGTGAAAAACAAGCCGCGTCTCTTTCTCCGTTCACGGCGCGGGTAATTCCAATACTCACTCACAAACATACCCCCCAACACATTCGCACTTGACAAACTCTAAATCAGAGGTATTATTAGATTGGTCTGAAAAACAGGGAGTTATGACATGTCGAAAAGTCAGCCCTCACATATTTGGTTCACACTTGTCGTGCTTGTAACCTGCTGCGTGGTATGGGGTTGCGGCAACGGAAGCAAAAAAGAGCCATCCCCTTTCCCCGGAAAGGCAATGAACCCACAACCGGCGCAAAATGCGTTTGACGTGCCTGTGACAACCAACCTGACGTGGAGTGCTGCTGTACAGGCAGAATCATACGACGTTTACTTTGGCACAGGCTCCGTAGCAGTAGAAAGTGCCGACAATTCATCTGCTGAGTTCAAAGGAAACCAAACAGACGTGACCTACGACCCGCCCGGTGACCTGAGCTATACCACCACCTACTACTGGCGAATAGAC
>DAOVDS010000022.1 GCA_030669415.1 bacterium | reverse complement strand
CAACACGAGGGGCGGGAAATTGGGGGATAAGGATATTAGCGAATGACCCTACGAGAAGACTTCGGATAGAAGAACCTAGCAAGAAGCCGGAAGAATGGGAAAATATTCAGGAATTGGGCAGCGAGTGAGTAGAAGGATTTTATGACCGGAGAGAAGAAAGTACGGGTGAGGTTTGCGCCGAGTCCGACAGGGTTCCTGCATGTCGGGGGCAGTCGGACTGCGCTTTTCAACTGGCTCTACGCAAGGCGCCAGGGCGGTACATATATCCTTCGCATCGAAGATACAGATACGGAGCGCTCGAAGCCGGAATACCTTGATGAGATATTAGATTCGCACAAGTGGCTGGGAATGGACTGGGATGAGCTCTACCGCCAGAGTAAACGGGTCGAGCTTTACCGGCACAAGGCGCAGGAGCTGATTGCCGCCGGCAAGGCGTACCGGAGCGTGGAGCGCGAGCCTGCGGAGCAGCCGGAGCAGGGCAAGCGCTCAGGCAGGCACAAAAAAGTCGAACCCGGCGGCGACAGCGTCGATGCCGAAGGCGAAAGCGTCGAGGCCGTGTATTTCAGGATGCCTGACATACCGCTGTTTTTCTACGATATGATTCACGACAAGATTGAGTTCGACGCCTCGCTCATTGAGGATTTCGTGATACTGCGTTCCAACGGTGTCGCGACCTACAACTTCGCGTGCGTGGTGGATGACATTAACATGAACATCACGCACGTGATTCGCGGGGATGACCATATCTCGAACACGCCCAGGCAGCTTGCGCTGTACCGGGCGTTTGAGGTGAAACCGCCTAAGTTCGTGCACATGCCGCTTACGATGGGCACGGATGGCAAGCGCCTCTCGAAGCGCCACGGGGCGACCGCGATAACCGACTACCGCAAGATGGGTTTCCTGCCGGAGGGGCTGCTGAACTTCCTCGCGCTGCTGGGATGGAGTCCGGGCGGGAACAAGGAGATAATGCAGGTCGAGGAGATGGTGGCAAGCTTCTCCATAAAACGCATGAAAAGCACATCTACAGTTTTCGACCGCGACAAGCTCAACTGGATAAACGGCGAGCACATCAAGAGGGCCGACACAAGCCGGGTGGTGGAATTGCTGCTGCCGTTTTTAGAGGAGCGCCAGCTTGCTGGCGAGGTTGACAGGCTGCGGATAGCGCGGACGGTGGAGCTTTTCCGTGGCAGGTTCGACACGCTGGTAATGTTCTGCGAGCGGGCGGACTACGTCTTTACTGACAATTACGAGGTCGAGAGCGAGGCCGTCCGGGAGCATCTCTGCGGTGAGGATACGAAAAAGAATCTTCTCAAACTCGCAGAGAGGCTTGAGAGTCTGGCGGAATTTGACGTCAATACTATAGAGCCCGTCATGCGCGACCTGGCTGGCGAGCTGGGGATAAAGGCTGCAAAGCTGATTCACCCGGCGCGGGTCGCGATGACCGGGCGCAGCGTAAGCCCAGGGATATTCGAGGTCATGGAGTTAGTGGGCCCGGATGCCTGTGTACGCAGGCTGCGCCGCGCGGGCGCGGATGGCAGAAATGTAGAAGAGCCTTGACAGAAGGTGCCTGACACCCAATAATTACGGTTCCGTTCATTGGCAATGTGTCTGGGGTGTCGTCCAATGGTAGGACAGCGGACTCTGGATCCGTCGATCGGGGTTCGAATCCCTGCACCCCAGTTAGACAGTTAATGGCCCTATCGTCTAGCCTGGCCTAGGACATCACCCTCTCAAGGTGGAGACACGGGTTCGAATCCCGTTAGGGCCATTTTTTGTCCGCGTTGCGGATAAAAAAATAGAGCAGGAGAGCAGTAAGGCAAGAAAAATGCGAAAGCAGAAAAAACAAACGCAAAAAAGGATAGATAAAAAAGAATCAGTCAAAAGAAATAAAAAATGGGCAATTGGAAAAAAGGGAAGAAGGGAAAAAATAGGAGGCCGCGCACCAGGTAACTATTCATAATTCTTAGAAAACCGGGGACACGTAACAAGTACATGTCCCCATGTTTTTATCAGAATGTCAGCATCACCGACAGGTAGGGTCCTTCCGACTTGAGCTTCACGTGGAAGCTCTCTATCGTGTCGGAATCGTCGCGCCTGAAGTGGATGTTAGAGTATGCATAGCCGAACTCGATATCCAGCGACCTCATGATGTTAAAGCCGAAAGCCATCTTGGCTTCCACGAAGTTGTTCAGCTTGTACTCATCGTAGTCATAGTTCATGACGCGGCCCTGAACCAACCAGTAGATGCCGTCGCGGTAGCGCCCGACGAGCCGGAGGCCCACGCCCGGCACCGGTGCGTGAAGCTCGTCGGATGACCTGTCGCCGGTAGTCCGGTTAAGCATGTAGCCACTAACCATCAGGTATCGCCCGCCGAGAAGCAGGCCGAGGTCGATTCTCCGGGTGTCGGACTTGTGCACGGCGCCGATATTCGCTATCAGTCCCAGGCCTATCTGCTGGACATAGAACTCAGAGTCCACTGTGTTGCCTGCATTATAGGTGAAGCCGAAGAAGTTCTTGCCCTCGAGCATGACGCTTCGACCGGCGAACGTAAGCTCCTGGTAGTCAAGCATGAAGCCGAAGCGGCCGCTGGCGACAGTCTCTACGAAGAAGCACCCCTTGCCCATCTCGTGCCCGAGGTCTTTGTCGATGTCTATCTTGTCGCCTGTGAGCGTCTCGTCGGAGACCTGCACCTCCATTGCGCTGCCAGCACGCCAGTAGCCGGTGATGAACCTTATCTGCTCGAATTCCTCCCCCTTCTCAATAATCTTTGCTGAACGTTTCTCCGACTTTATTCGCGACCAGAGGTCTTTATTCTCTTTGCTGGTTTCCTGAAGGCTTTTCTGAAGATTGGTAACCTGGGTGGATTTCTCGGCAAGCTGCTTCTGGAGGGTACCTGTCTCGGCCTTGCCGGAGTCGGCCGTCTGCTTCGCGCCTTCCTCGGCCTTGGTGAGCTTCTCTTCGAGAGCCACTATCTCTTCATCCTTACTCTTGATTGTCTGGTCTCTGCTTGCAAGTTCCTTTGAAAGGGCTTTTACCTGCTGCGAGACATCCCCTTTCATCGCGAGGGCGTTGCGCAGTGACTCCATCTCGCGCCTGTACCCGTCACGGTCATCTTCCGCCTTGCCGGCCTTGTCCGTAAGGCGCTGGATTTCGGCATCTTTGCGGCCGATTTCCCTGTCGCGCTTGCTCAGCTCCTCTTTTGCCTTCTGCAGTTCCTTTGCTTCCGTGCCCGATTTTGCCAGTGTCTCGCGAAGCGTGGCGATTTCTTCATCCCGTTTCTGGAGGGCTGCCTCGTGTTTCATAAGGCTGTCCTTGAGGTCGTCTACCTGGCGCTCCCTTTCCTGAAGCTGTTTCTCAAGCACGCCCTTGACTGCCCTGTCACCGGTTGCGGAAGTGACCTGTTCCAAGGCGTTCTTGAGCTCCGTGCGGGTTCGCTTCAGGTCTTTCTCGAGTTTCTCGCTTTCCGTCTTGGAGTCGGCGAGGCCCGTCTGCGCCCTGGTGAGGCTGGCACGCGTTCTCTGCAGCTCATCCTTGAGTGCGGATACCTGAACCTCCATTTGGGCCATCTCGGCGCGAATCCTGACTACCGCCTCGTTTCCCTCTTCCAGGTCTTCGATGCGCTTGTTGAGCTTCTCGACCCTCTCAGCCAGAGTCTCTGCGCGGATATTCTCCTGCTGCGTCTTGAGCTTCTCGTCATTAAGCTGCCTGGTGAGCAGGCCGTTTTCATCGCGCTTGTCCGACAGTTCCGCACTGAGGCGGTCTATGGTTTCCTCCCGCTCGGTGATTTTGCTCGAATACTCTGTTTTGACGCTGTCGGCCTCTTTTTTGGTGAGACTGAACTCACTGTACTTGAGTAAGTACATCGCGCCGAATCCCGCAGCTATGGCGAAGCCGACAATTGCCAGAATGAGCGCCACCAGGCCGGTGCCCCGTATCGCTTTGTGCCTGTTCATGGTCATCCTGCTTTCCATGTTCATTTCCTGGCCCTCCGCGGCCTCCGGCCGAGACAGTAGAAAGTTGAGCAGTAGAGCAGTAGAAAGAGGCCGCAGCTCCACTTCCTACTCACTGATTTTTCCTGCCACAATTATAGCCGCACAGAGCTACGTGTCAAACTATTTGCCTAATCCAGGAGATATTTGCCTGTTCTCCTGCAGTCTACTGTTCTACTGCTCTACCCTGCGGCGGCTTCCAGCCGCAAGTTCGAGATTCACGCCAAGCACGAAGCGCGGCCGGGATTCCGGTTTGATTATCGGCAGATGCCGAGGGACTGTTTCAGGTGCTGGGCGCCTTTGTCAGTACGAAGACGGTATCAAGCTTTAGCTTGCGGGCGGCGGATGCGAGGTCTTGTTTTGTCAGCGCGCTCACCTTGCGCGCGATTTCCGATGGTTCGCCGTACGGCGAATGCTGGCCGTGGAGGAGGTGGATGAAGTGGAAGTCGACTTCCTTTCCCGGCGAGTCTGTTATCGCTGCCAGGTCATCGAGGATGCTCGATTTGGTCGAGTTCAGTTCCCGCGCGGTTATCCGCCCGGATGCAAGCTGCGACACCTGCCCTTCGATAAGCTTCTGTGCCCGGGCCTCATTGCCGGCCTCGACGCCGGCGTAGGCAATCATCATCCCCTTGCTTCGGAGCATGTGGGTGCCCACCGAGTAGGCGAGCGAGGCCTTTTCCCTGACGACACGAAAGAGCTTGGAGTGCGCGAACCCGCCCAGCACGGCCGCTGCCACGGCCAGTGCGTGAGAGTCCCTGCTCCTGAAGCCGACACTGCTCCTGTAGCCCATAACGAGCCGGCCCTGGGCCACATCCGCATGCTCGGTGGAGGTGCGCGGCATGCGGGGCGCCTTCTTCACAACGGGAGTTAGCAGCCCGTTTCCTCCCGGCCGGCGGGCCCGGGGATGCTTGAATATCGTCTCGACGCTGCGCAGCACGTGGTCCGGCTGGATGTCGCCGAGGACGTAGATGTCAATGGGCACGCGGCGGCACAAGGTGTTGTAGAACCGGAACAAACCCGGCGGGCGTATTCTTTCAAGTACATCTATATCGCCGTACTCGTACCTTGCATAGGGCTCGCCTTCACACATGAGCTCGATAAGCCGCTTGAGCGCATACGACGCCCTGTTCTCGGGCAGCGATGCGAGAAAGTTGCGGATGTTGTCTTTCTCAGTCCTGACGTACTCTTGGACGAACCCGCCATCACCCGCGGGGGAGAATATCAGCTCGCTCAGGAACTCGAGCGCCCGCTCCAGTATGGGCAGCTTTGTTGGAAGGTGGCGCTCGTTGGGCACATCCGCCGCGAAAGACAGTATCTGCCACTCGCCGACCTTCGAGATGTCCGTTCCGACCGCGGTGCCGTAGAGATTCTCGAGGTGCCTGGATATCTTCGTCATGGTGGGGTGGCTGCGGGTGCCACGGCGAAGGATGTGAGGCAGGAGCGCAGCAGCAGTTGTGTGCTTGTCAAGGTTGCGGGTCAGGAAGACCCTCACACAGGTGGTCTTGAACTGCCTGGTGGTCTTCAGGTGCAGCCTGAAGCCGGGCATTACCGTGTGCGTCTCAAACGCCATCAGGACGAGCCCTCTTGGCGCAGCCTAACAAGGTCCGCATCCACCATCATCTGCACCAGCCCCTCGAAGCTGACCTCCTGCTGCCAGCCGAGGACCTGCTTTGCCTTGCTCGCGTCTGCGCAGAGGTGCTCGACCTCCGCGGGCCTGACAAACTCGGAGTCGTACTGGACGTGGTCTTCCCAGTTAAGCCCGACGCGGTCGAACGCGACCTCGCAGAGCTGGCGCACCGAGTGGGACTGGCCGGACCCCACCACGAAGTTCTCGGGCTTGTCATGGGTCAGCATCAGCCACATCGCCTTCACGTAGTCGCCTGCGAAACCCCAGTCGCGCTCGGCGTCGAGGTTCCCCAGCACAAGCTTGTCCTGCAGCCCCAGCTTGATGCGGGCGACACCGTCAGACACCTTGCGTGTCACAAACTCCAGACCACGTCTGGGAGACTCGTGGTTGAAGAGAATCCCGCTGACTGCGAAGATGTCGTAGCTCTCGCGGTAGTTCACAGTGATGAAGTGCCCGTAGACCTTTGCCACGCCATACGGGCTCCTCGGGTATAACGGGGTCTCTTCGTTCTGCGGCGACTCCCTGACCTTCCCGAACATCTCCGAGGAAGAGGCCTGGTAAAAGCGGATGCCCCTGTCAACCAGCCGGACAGCCTCCAGCATTCGGGTAACGCCCAGCGCAGTGAACTCGCCGGTAAGAAGAGGCTGCTCCCAGGACGTCGGCACAAAGCTCTGCGCCGCGAGATTGTATATCTCGTTTGGCCGCACCTCGCGCACCAGGTTGATTATCGAGAGCTGGTCGAGAAGGTCGGCCTGGTGAAGCTTGACTCTGTCACGCAGGTGTGAGATGCGGTCGAACTTCTCCACGCTCGAGCGGCGCACCATGCCGTGCACCTCGTACCCCTTCTCAAGCAGCAGCTCCCCAAGGTACGAGCCATCCTGCCCGGTGATTCCCGTTATCAGCGCTTTCTTGGCCATTGCCTCGTTCCCTCCCCGCGGTGAAACGCGCAGAGCTCTGATGAACCCTGCTACATGGTGGCTGGCGGGTCGCTTGGGCCTGCGGGCCCGCCCTCGCACGCCCGGACGAGACCCGTCTGGTCCACATAGTAGTGACGCGTGTTCAGCTTGTTCTCGGCATCCGGGTCTGCCCTGAAAGCGAAGCTCCTTTCGTCCGCCGAGACAAGCGTTATGACGTACTTGTGCTTCTTGCCCGCCGCAAGAGCGCCGTCAATCAGGTTGGCACCCCTGAGCTCCTCGAGCGTTCCGAACCGGTTGTTCTCCATCATGAACTGCGTCTGGGCGATGTGGAGCCCGCGCAAGTCGGCGATAACCGCAATGTTGCTTCCCGCCTTGAGCGGTTCCGTGATGTACGCCTCGCAGCCTGAGCAGCCGATAAGCGCAAGCAGCGCGCCAAGAATGAGCAGGCGCAATCTCATGGCAGCCACCTCCATGCAGATAAAGGCCGGCCACCGGGCCGGCCCAGTTTCACGCAATCCGGTCGGGACAGGCTATACAATCTCCATCTGCTTGCCGATTTTCTCAAAGATATCGAGCGCCTTCTGGAGTTCTTCCATCGTGTGGGTCGCGGTGACAATTGTCCTGACCCTGGCGGCCCCTCTCGGGACAGTCGGGAAGACAATACCCACACCCATGACACCGGCGTCGTAGAGCCTGCGCATGAACTCCATGGTCTTGGCCTCGTCGCCCACGATAATCGGCGCTATCGGCGTCTCGCTCCTGCCTGTGTCGAAGCCGAGGTCCTTGAGCCCCTTCTTGAAGAAATCGGTATTCTTCCAGAGAGTCTCGACAAGCTCCGGCTCCTCCATGACCACATCCAGCGCCGCTATGCAGGCGGCCGCGACTCCCGGCGGGTGCGCCGTCGAGAACAGGAACGGCCTCGCGGCGTGGCGCAGATGGTCCGTCAGGTTCCTGGTGCCGCAGATGTACCCCCCGAGGCAGCCCAGACCCTTCGAGAGCGTACCCATCTGGATGTCCCAGTCCTCGTATTCCATCTTGCCCTGCTCGACGAAGTGCGAGACAGTCCCGCGGCCGTTGGGCCCGAGCACACCGGATGCGTGTGCGTCGTCGGCGAAGGTGAACGCCCCGTATTCCTTGACGAGCTTGGCTATTTCGTCAAGCGGTGCGATATCGCCGTCCATTGAAAAGACGCCATCCGTTATCACCATTATGCGCCTGTGGCCCTGTGCTTCCTTGAGCTTGGCCTCGAGGTCCGCCATGTCGCAGTGATTGAAGATATACCGTTTCGCCTTGGTCAGGCGCACGCCGTCTATTATCGAGGCGTGGTTGAGCTGGTCGGAGATTACTGCATCTTCATCCTGCTTGTTCGAGAGCAGCGCCTGGATAGTGCCACGGTTCGCCGCAATCCCCGCGACAAAAACGAGGCTGCTTTCCGTGCCCTTGAACTCTGCGAGCCTCTTTTCCAGCTCGATATGAATCTCATTAGTTCCGATTATCGGCCTTACCGCGCCCGCGCCTGCGCCCCACTTCTCGGTTGCCTCTATCATGGCTTTTTTCAGCCTCGGGTGCGTGGCAAGCCCGAGGTAGTTGTTCGACGACATGTTGATGACTTCCTTGCCATCGATTACGGAAGTAGGAAGCTGCGGGCCGTTGAGCACTCGCTGCTCCGTAAAGACGCCGCGTTTCTTGAGGTCGTCCACCTCGTCTTGAAGAAACGGCATTGGCATTGGCTGTCCCCCCTTCTCAACAAGAAAGTTTCCTGTTTGCGTTAAAGCTTGAACTTCGCATTCTATTGCCCCTGCGCCTGCGAGTCAACCATTTTTGCATCAGAGGCCCAGGCCCTCGGCCAGCAGCTCGCTTACACCCCTGACCTCGATGGCAAGATGCAGGTTGGCAACCGCATCCTCGAACATCTGGAGGCAGTACGGGCAGGCGACGGCAAGAATGTCCGCTCCAGTCTCGACGGCCTGGCGCACGCGCAGGTTCGACAGGCGCGCATCCATCTCCTGCTCAATCCAGAGCCCCCCGCCGCCCCCGCCGCAGCAGACGGAGAACTCGCGGTTGAAGTTCGGGAACTCCACAAGCTCCAGGCCGGGAATGCTCTTGAGAACCTCCCGCGGCTCGTCATAAATGCCGCTCTGGCGCCCCAGGGTGCACGGGTCGTGGTAGACGACCTTCTTCTCTATGGATTTGGCGGGCTTGAGCTTGCCTTCCTTTATCAGCCTGTAAAAGAGCTCCGTTACGTGCACCACCTCGTAGTTGCCCTCAAACTCCGGGTAATCGTTCTTGAACGTGATGTAGCAGTGGGGGCTCTGCACAAGAATCTTCTTCACGCCGGCTGCGTTGAAGGTTGCTATGTTGGCGCTGGCCACGTTCGAGAACACCTCCTCGGCACCGCCGCGTCTAATTGCCTCGCAGCAGCACTTCTCTTGCTCGCCGATAATCCCGAAGGTGACGCCCGCAGCTTTCAGTATCTTCACCGTGGCCTGCGCCAGCTTTTGCGCCCTCGCATCGTAAGCGGGCGTGCAGCAGGAAAAGTAGAAATACTCCTGCGAGCCGTCGAAGGTGGGCACGTCGAGGTCTTTCGCCCACTCCGTGCGCTTCTCGGGCCCCTCCATAAACGGGTTGCCCCCGCTTGAAATTGACGCCACCACCGACTGCAGCGTGCCCGGCATGCCGCCGAACTCCGCCAGGACGCGGCGGACCGCCCGCATTACCTTGGCCTGGCTCACCCCGCGCGGGCACGTGTCCTTGCACGCCTCGCAGCCCACGCACTGCCACACCTCCGGGCCCTCGGTGTCAATAACGCCCAGCTTCACCTCGTAAGGCACACGGTAGACGGGGTAGGTAATGGCGTCGAGCATGTTCAGCGGGCATGCTCCGGCGCACTTCCCGCACTGGTAGCACTTGTAGGCGTCGGTGCCTTCCATCTCCATTAACGCATCTACGATTTCCCAGTCCGGCTCAAGTTTCTGTACCACTGCGAGTCACTCCAGTTGCTCCACCCCTGTGTCCCGATTGCCCAAAGCAGCACGCATTGTAACTGTTCCGGGCAGGCCGTTAAAGAGTTTTCCGCATATCTTCCTTGCTGTCGGCTTGTGGACACAAATTATTGCTGGTATCAAAGATAAAGATTCATGGCAGTCCTGCCGATTATTAGAATATGGAAAAACGTGATGCTATCAACCGAATTATCAAGTTGATTGTTCAAGCTCAGGATATTGCCTTAAAGGCTGATATCCCCAACTTACTTCAACCGGGCTTGGTAAAGGAGATGATAGTTGCTGACATTTTGGGCCATGAGTTGATTACCTCAAAGCGGGACGCGGATGCGTGTGACCCCGAGGATTCATCTGTCAAGTTCGAGTACCTAAGTTGCTATGAGGGAGGAACGGGGCAACTTGATAGGATGTTCAAATCGCCTCAGGGAAAACGTGCCGAGTCACTGCAGAGAATAACCAGGAACCAAGCTATCTATTTCGCCATTTTCTATAAAAAGCATCCTTTGAAGCCAAAAGTAATCTATAAGGTCAGTCCTAAGAAGGTTCGGGAGGAAACTGAAAGGCAACTGGATAGGAGTAGAAACGTTATTTCTCATGTTGGCTTCCCCGAGAGTTGGGTGAGAAATAACGGAACTGTTGTATATGAGGACGAAATTAACAACTATCCAAATAGTTGATGCTGGATGTTCCTACCTGCTTCTTCAAGTCTATCCAAACATACTTTGTGCAGTTGGGGGTCTATTTCAAAGCCGAGGAAATGCCTACCAGTCTCCCTAGATACTACCAAAGATGTACCAGTTCCTGCAAAGGGGTCAAATATTATGTCCATCGGATTGCTGCTTGCATCAATTAGCCTCTTCATAAGTGCCTTGGGTTTCTGAATCGTATTCAGAACCTCCCGGTTCACCAGTTCTTTGGATTTGTATGTAAGCTGCTTAATATCACCCCAAACATCACCGGGATTTTTCCCATTAGGATTGAACTTTGTCTTCGAGAATTTCCCATTGACTACTGACGGCACTTTTTCGCACCTTTTGCGGTGTTCCAGTTCAACGAGTTGAGGCACCCTAATATCTTCTAGGTTAAAAGTCTTGGCTTGTCCTTTGCTAAGATAGGCTATGATATCGTAGTTGTTTGTGTAACTCTTTCTACCCTGTCCCAACCTGCTGGGCTGATACCAAACGATTCTTGAATTGAGTCTTAAGTATAGTCGGTAGTCGATGAAATCAAGACAATTGTGCTTCCCGAAAAGGTAAAGAGAGCCTCCGACTTTGAGAACGCGAGAAAAGACCTTCATCAGTTCTAAGTTGAATTCCTGTATGCCGCTTATCTTGTCCCAAGAGTTCTGTGTGATTCCGTATGGACCGTCGCATATTACCAGATCAACGCATTCATCAGGCAGTCTTTTCATGGCTTCTAAGGAATCCGTGAGATATACACAATCGAGTACAAACTCGCCGATTTTCGCACATCGTCTTGCTTGGTTAGCCCTTGTCATTTACTGTCCTTTTTGTGCGGGTCACGATCCTTTATTCTAACCAACTTCACCCTTATTATACTGCCAAAGACGGTTGTGTCAAGTTGAACTATCCCGAACTATCAACCCATGTGCCTTCTGGCGTCGAAACCCGGTGCCAATATAATGTGATGCGGGAAATTTGGGGAAAGTTTGCGGGATGGCCTTGACAGGGAAACGGCAAATCCTTATTATTGTGGGGCTTTGGAGTTGCGGAGGTTTCTTAGAGATGAAGAAAGGCATACATCCCAAGTACGTCGAGGCGACGGTGGTCTGCGGGTGCGGCAACACGTTCAAGACGCGCTCGACCCGGGAGAAGCTGACTGTGGAGGTCTGCTCCGCGTGCCACCCGTTCTACACGGGCAAGCAGAAGTTCGTTGACACTGCGGGCCGGGTGGAGAAGTTCACCAGCAAGTACGACTGGCACGGCAAGAAGGCTGCCGAGATAGTCAAGGCGGGCGAGGAGAAGAAGAAGGAAGAGCAGGCCAAGAAGGCGGCGGCCAGGAAAGCTGTCCAGAAACCTGCGAAACAGGATGAGGAGAAGGCGAAGCCGCAGGAATGAGAATGTGCGACAGGGAGCGCAAGCACGCATATTAGCTGAACACGCACTACGATTGTGGCCGGGAGGAGTTTGCCCGGCCCATGGTTTTTTCAACAGGCTGGCGTTTATGGTGCTGCATGTTTGACAGGCTTGATGAGCTTGATAAGCACCTGGTCGAGCTGGAGAAGAAGCTGGCCGACCCGGAGCTCGCGAAAGACCCCCAGCGCTACACGGCGCTCGCGCGGGAGCACGGCTCGCTCAACAAGATAGTCAGCTCGTACCGCAAGTACAAGGCGCTGAAAACCGAGCTGGAAGAGGCGCAGTCACTTGCCGCGGACGAGGAGGGCGACGGGGAGCTACGCGAGCTGGCGCGGGAAGAGGCGGCCGAGAAGGAAAGACAGCTTGCCCAGCTCTCGCAGAAGCTTACCGACATGCTGCTCTCGAAGGACGAGGGCGTGGACCGCAACGCGATTGTCGAGGTACGCGCAGGCACTGGCGGCGACGAGGCCGCGCTTTTCAGTGCCGATATCTTCAGGATGTACGAGCGCTTCGCGCAGGTGAAGGGCTGGAAAATGGAAATACTGAGCTCCAGCCCGACGGAGCTTGGCGGCTTTCGCGAAGTGGTGTTCAGCCTGAGCGGGCCCGGCGCATACGGGACAATGCGCTACGAGTCGGGAGGCCACCGTGTCCAGCGCGTGCCCAAGACGGAGACGCAGGGCCGTATTCACACCTCGCTTGTAACTGTGGCGGTGCTGCCCGAGGCGCAGGAGGTGGACATCAAGATACCCGACGACGACCTGCGCATTGAGCGCATTCACGGCGGCGGGCCCGGCGGGCAGTCTGTCAACAAGACATCAAGCGCCGTTCGTGTTACGCATATACCTTCCGGCGCCATCGTATTCTGCCAGGACGAGCGCAGCCAGCACCGCAACCTCGAGAAGGCAATGCGGATTCTGCGCAGCCGGCTGCTGGAGATTGAGGTGGAGCGCAAGGAGAAAGAGCGGGGCGACCTGCGCCGCAGCATGGTCAGGAGCGGTGACCGTAGCGAGAAGGTGCGCACTTACAACTTTCCGCAGAACCGTGTGACTGACCACCGCGTAAACGTGAGCATCTACGACCTGCAGGGCGTGCTCGAAGGGAAGCTCGATGAGCTCACGAGCGCGCTTGTGAAAAAAGACAGGGAAGAGAGGCTCAGGAACCTGAACCTGGCGAGCAGGGAGGATTGAACAGGCAATGCCCCCAAGCTCGCAGGAAGTGTGGACAGTCGCACTGATACTCAAGACAGTCGCGGACTATCTGCGGGATAAGGGCTGCGAGACACCGCGGCTGGATGCGGAAGTGCTTCTTTCGCACGTACTGGGCGCAAACCGCGTGGAGCTTTACACAGGCTACGACAGGCCGCTGGTGCCGGTTGAGCTGGAGGGCTACCGCGCCCTGGTGAAGCGAAGGGCCGCAGGCGAGCCGGCGGCGTACCTCGTCGGGCACAAGGAGTTTTACTCGCTGGATTTCCGCGTCGGGCCGGGCGTGCTTGTCCCGAGGCCGGAGACGGAATTCCTCGTATCGGCAGCGATTGAGGAAGCCAAATCAAGAGGAGAGCCCCTCAGAGCTGCCGACATAGGCACGGGAAGTGCCTGCGTGGCTGTGTCGCTTGCCGTGTTCGCATCCAACTGCGAGGTGGTGGCGACCGAGCGCTCGCCAGTCGCCGCGGAGTTTGCGCGAAAGAACGTGATTGCCCACGATGTGCAGGAGCGGGTGACGGTGACCGAAGGTGAGCTGTTCGAGCCGCTTCGCCGGATGGGGCTGGCGGGCAAGCTCGCCGTGGTGGTCTCTAACCCGCCGTATATCGCCGGAAGCGAGTTTGACAGCCTGCCCGCCACCGTCCGCAACTACGAGCCGCGGGAGGCGCTCGTGGCGGGTGAGGGCGGCACAGAATGCCACGAGCGTATTGTGAAGGAAGCGCCTGACTTCCTGGTCCCGGGCGGATTGCTCGCACTGGAAGTCGGGGCCGGGCAGTTTGAGAAGGTGGCACAGACAGCAGGCGACACCGGCTTCTTCGGCGAGCCGCGGGCGCTTGAAGACTACGGCGGCATAAAGAGAGTTTTTCTTGTCAGACGGAAGTGATGCATGGACAAATTCATAATACACGGCGGCAGGAAGCTCAAGGGAAAGGTGAAGGTAAGCGGCGCCAAGAACGCTGCGCTGCCCATCATGGTGGCATCGCTGCTTGTGGATGGCAAGGTGACGCTTCGCAACGTGCCTGACCTGCGCGACATTGCGAGCATTGGCGAGATTCTGCGCGTACTGGGCATGCGTGTCGAGCGCACGGGCGCAACAACGGTCGAGCTCGAGAATGTAGATGAGAAAAGGGTCGAAGCGCCATACGAGCTGGTCTCGACTCTGCGGGCGTCAGTCTGCACGCTGGGCCCCCTGCTTGCGAAGCGGGGACGGGCCCGGGTATCGATGCCCGGCGGATGCGTCATAGGTGTGCGCCCGATTGACCTTCACCTGAAGGGTCTGCGCGCGCTCGGTGCACGCATCGAGATAAAGCACGGCTATATCGAGGCGCGCGCCAGGCGCCTCAAGGGTACGGAGATTTACCTGGGCGGCCCCTACGGCTCGAGCGTGCTGGGCACGGCAAACGTCATGATGGCCGCAAGTCTCGCCGAGGGCGAGACTGTAATCGAGAATGCCGCATGCGAGCCGGAGATACAGGACCTCGCGCATTTCCTGAACCGCTGCGGCGCGCGCATAGAAGGGATAGGCCGGCCAATCCTCGTGATACGCGGGGTCAGGAAGCTGCACGGAGCGGACTACCGGGTAATCCCCGACAGGATAGAGGCAGGCACATTCCTTATCGCCGGGGCAATTACCCGCAGCAGGATTACTGTGACTAACGTGCGCGCAAGGCACCTGGCGGCGTTTCTTGACAAGATGCGCTCCTGCGGCGTGGAGTTCGCCCGCAAGGGCAACTCCATCGAGGTTATCCCGCCGAGAAGGCCCAACGCGGTCGACCTTATCACACTGCCCTACCCCGGGTATCCGACAGACCTCCAGGCGCAGATAACGGCGTACCTTGCATGCGCCAAAGGGATAAGCCTGATAACTGAGAAGATATACCCCGACAGATTCATGCACGTGGCGGAGTTGGGCCGGATGGGCGCCAATATCCGCAAGGAGGGCTCAAGCGCGATAGTTCGCGGCGTGGAGCGCCTCTCGGGCGCGCCGGTAATGGCCAGCGATTTGAGGGCATCTGCGGCGCTCGTGCTCGCGGGACTGGTGGCTCAGGGCACCACCGAAGTGGGCCGCGTCTACCACATTGACCGGGGCTATGAGAAGATTGAGGAGAAGCTCAACGCGCTTGGCGCGAAGATTGAGCGGGTATGGGAGAAGTATCCGGTACGAGACGCTCCGCAGTAAGCCAGGGCTCAGGCTTGTGGCAGTTTTCCATAACTCGGAGTTGTATTTCTGCGCGGGGGTGATATAGTAGGAAGCCCCGGATTTCATGCCCGCGGGAAGAGCCGGGATGAGAGAGTGCAAGTTCCTGCAAGGAGAGGAGAAGATTATGAAGTTCAAGATAATCTTAGAGCCTGATTTCGAGCAAGGGGGATATGTGGTCAGTTGTCCGAGCCTGCCGGGATGCCATTCGCAGGGTGATACTGCCGAGGAGGCAAGGGCAAATATCAAAGAGGCAATAACGGCTTATATAGAGAGTCTGAAGAAACACAATGAGCCTGTCCCCATAGAAGAAGAGATTGAGGTGCCAAATTTGCCATGAAGCTACCGCGAGACATATCCGGGCGGAAAGCTGTCAAAGCCTTTGAGAAGATAGGGTATTATATAGACCATCAAAGAGGCAGTCATATAATCCTGTATCACAAGACCAGAAAGCATCATCGATTAAGCATCCCCAATCATAAGACGCTCAGGACGGGACTGTTGAGCAAACTGATAAAAGACGCTGGACTCTCGGCGGAACAATTCAAAAAGCTTTTGTGAGGAAGCGTTTCTCTCCATAGAGACGCAGGTGGCAGAGCCACTATAGATAGAGTGCCTACGGCACCACGGAGAAGAAAAGATAAGAAACCACGGATAAATACAAATAAATACGGATAGGGAAAGGTGGCATGGTTCAAATGAGGGTAACACTTTTCTGTCATTGCGAGGAACGAAGTGACGAAGCAATCTCATCAAGCCGAGGAGATGAGATTGCCACGCGCCGCGGCGCGCCGCTCGCAATGACGCAATGCGCAGTATTTGTGTTACCTCCGTATTTCGTCAAATGAACCAAGTCGGGAAAGCGATTCCAAAGCCGCATGTTTAGCCGTGTCGCTTGCGGCACGTAATAAAAAATTTAACCGCGGATATGGGAAAGTGATTCCAGCCGCGGGTGGCGCGGCCGCTCCTATGCCACAGAGGCGTTGAAAAAGATAACAGGCAAAGCTTTTGGGAAAAATTATCAGAAGTGGAAGAAATAGCTCAAGGAGAATAAAGACAGATAGGAGGTGCGGGAGATGATTAAGGTAAAGGAAAGAATAGTGCTGGATGAGAATGGGAGGAAGGTCTCAGTTATCCTCAATGTTAAGGATTACAAGCGCCTCCTGGATTACATTGAGGATATCGAGGATGTGATTGCCTACGACAAGGCGAAGAGCGCCAAAAGAGAAGTCATTCCTTTTGAGCAGGCGGTGAAAGAAATAGAGGCGAAGTATGAAACAAAATTTTGAGATTCATATCGCCCGAAGCGCCCAAAAGGAACTTGGCGCTCTGCCGCAAGAAGACTACTTCAAGGTAAAGAAGGCCGTTCTAAAGCTCGGTTCGAATCCGAGGCCACGAGGCGCAAAGAAATTGCGGAACAGGGAAGCATGGCGGATCAGATGCGACAATTATCGCATCATCTATGAAATACACAAGAAGCGACTGGTAGTTCTTGTTGTCAAGATCGGTCATCGCCGAGAGATTTATAGAAGTCGTTGACAAAGACATCTGAAGGAAAAAACTTGCAATGAAGATAAGATACTCTCCTGACGCTGATGTTATTACTATTCAGTTGAGAGATGGTAAGATTGTTGATTCCATTGACCTCACAGAGGGAATAATCTTGCATCTTAGCGCAAGAAAACGGCCATTGGAGATAGAGATACTTGATGCCTCAAGGTAACCAAACTCAAGGAAATCATTTTAGAGCAAATAGGCTCCTCTTTGGCGGTGCGTTGAACAAGTTTGAGGTCGTCGCCAGACCGGAGACAGTTGGAACAGGATAACGGGAGGACAAACTACGCTGGCGCGGGTTGGCCGAAATTGGGGTTGTTTTCCTGCGCAGGGGCGTTATAGTATAAAGCTGGGCATGGTTCAAAACAGGGTGCCACTCTTCTGCCATCGCGAGGAGCGCTCCCTTGTTTATCATTGCGAGGAACGGCGGCGTAGCCGCTTTAGATAGCGTGCCTACGGCACCAATCTCATCAGGATGAGATTGCCACGCTCCCTTCGGTCGCTCGCAATGACGGGATACGATGCAGCCGTGTTGTCCTTGCCATTGGACAACTGAACCAGACCTAAAGTTGACGCAAGTCTGGGGTATGGTACGTGTTCGAGTCGATAGCTGGAAGTCTGCAGGGAGTATTCAGGAAGCTGGGCCTTCGCGGGCGGCTGACGGAGAAGAACATCGCCGAAGGGCTGCGCGAAGTGCGCACCGCCCTGCTGTCGGCGGATGTCAACTACAAGGTCGCCAAGGAGTTCATCGCAAAGGTCCAGGAAAAGGCCCTCGGCCAAGACCTCATAAAGAGCGTCCGCGCGGAGCAGCAGATAGTCAAGATTGTCTACGACGAGCTTGTCGAGCTTATGGGCCCGACAGACACGACGATAGCCCAGGACGCCAGAGGCCCCGCCGTTGTCATGATGGTGGGTCTGCAGGGAGGCGGCAAGACGACAACCTGCGGCAAGCTCGCTGAGTTCCTCCGCAAGAAGCGGGGCAAGCAGCCCCTGCTTGTCGCGGCTGACATGCAGCGCCCGGCCGCGGTCGAGCAGCTCAAAGTCCTTGGCGGGCAACTGGACATACCCGTCTACTTCCAGGAGAAGGGCACGCCTCCCGGTATCTGTGAGCGCGCCGTCAGGCATGCCGCCCAGGCGGGAAATGATGTCGTCATTCTCGACACCGCCGGCCGGCTGCACATTGATGAAGCGCTCATGGCGGAGCTGCGCGAGATACAGAAGCGTGTCAACCCGCAGGAGATATTCTTCGTAGCTGATGCGATGACCGGCCAGGATGCCGTGAACTCCGCAAAGGAGTTCAACAACCAGCTCGAAATCACCGGCGTCGTTCTCACCAAGATGGATGGCGATGCCAGGGGGGGCGCGGCGCTCTCCGTGCGGGCGGTCACCGGCAAGCCAATCAAGTTCGTCGGCGTGGGCGAGAAGCTTGACAACCTCGAGGAGTTTCATCCCGACCGGGTCGCATCGAGGATTCTCGGAATGGGCGATGTGGTAAGCCTTGTCGAGAAGGCTCAAGCAGCAATAAGCGAGGAAGAGGCGCTCAAGCTGCAGGAGAAGCTGCTCAAGGACAAGTTCACCCTAAGCGACTTCCTGACGCAGCTCCAGCAGCTTAAGCGCATGGGCGGGATAAAGGACCTGCTGGGAATGATTCCGGGGCTTGGCTCGAAGCTCAAGGGCATGGATGTAGATGAGCGCGAGATGTTCAAGATTGAGGCTATGATACAGTCAATGACCCCACAGGAGCGCTCTTTCCCGGAAGTAATCGATGGCTCGCGGCGCCTACGGATAGCCCGCGGGGCGGGCCGCTCAGTGCGCGATGTCAACGAGCTGCTGAAGCAGTTCAAGCAGATGCTGAAGATGGTTGGCGACTTCAAGAAGATGGGGTTTTTCGGCAAGCTTAAGGCGATGAAGAATATGCCTGACATCGGCGAGCTGACGGGGGTCACGAAAAAGGCTAATAAGCCCGGCGAGACCTCCATGGCCAAGAGGCTCAGGCTGCGCGAGGAAAGGAAGCGCAAGAAAAAGCACAAGAAGAAGGGGAAAAAGAGGAGGTAGGCGCGCGGGCGCCAGCTCTACTGTTCCACTGCTCAACTGCTCTGGAACGGGAGAACAGCAGAGCAGTAGAACAGGAGACCGCAGGCGACCACTTGACAAATCTACTGTTCTACTGTTCAATTGCTCGCCTGCTCTGCGCGAAAAGCGCGCGGGAGAGCAGCAGAACTGTCTTCGACAAGGAGGTAGACAACATGGTGAGGATTCGCCTCAAACGCATGGGGAGGCGCCACAGGGCGTTCTTCAGAATCTGCGTGGTTGATGCCAGAGAAGAGAGGGATGGCAGGACGATTGAAGATATAGGCACCTACGACCCTGCCGTGCCACAGGATGACAAGAAGGTCGTGCTGAAGATTGACAGGGCCGAGTACTGGCTCGGCGTGGGCGCGCAGCCAAGCGAGACGGCTGCCAGCCTGCTCAAGAAAGTCGGTATTCAACTGCCAAAGAAGGTCAGAAGAAAGAAAAAGCCCAAGAAGGCCAAGGCGCCTGCCAAAGCGGCAGAGTAGCTTGTGAGCGGCCGCCCAAGTTAGAATGAAGGAGGCTGTGATGGCGAAACGGATTCTCGCTGTCGATGACGAAAGCGACATCAGGATGATAATCCAGGCTGTCCTTGCCGGCAAAGGGTACGAAGTAGACACCGCGATTGACGGCGAAGACGCGCTGGTCAAGCTCAATCAGAAGAAGTACGACCTTGTCGTACTCGATATAATGATGCCCAAGCTTGACGGTTACGGCGTACTCAAGGAAATACGCCAGCGAGGGCTCAATGAGCTGCCGGTAGTGATGCTGACCGCCAAGTCCACTGACAAAGACGTGTGGAAGGGCTACGAGGAGGGCGTCACTTACTACATCACCAAGCCGTTTGAGAACATCCGGCTGGCAAATATCGTCGACTACGTCATCGGCGACCTCTCGCCGCAGGAAAGACAAAGGCTCGAAACGCAGCTTTAGGCAGGCATTTCGTGCGCGCATTTATCACCGGTATCAACGGCTTCGGCGCGTTGAGCCTGCCCGACTCTTTAGCGCGCGCTTCGACCACATTCTCTACTCGGAGCACCTGCACTGTCTTGAGGCTCGCGTGCTCGAAGAAGGCAGTTCGGACCATTTCCCGATAATAGCCGTGTTTGAGAGCAGGCACAGGCGGGCAGAACCGCCCCCAAGTGAGGAAAACGCACCGGAAGATACGCCGCCAGCGGAAAACAGGTGAGCCAGACAAAGAATGACCCTGGCTGAGACTGCCACGCACTTGACAAAACGTCTCCGGCGTGTTAAGATGGGTTTACACGTGCCGTGAAACGGGACAGAAATGGCGTGGCTCAATATCACAATCAGGGGTCGGAAAAAGAGGAAAGTCGAACTCGCCGAGGATGTTACGACAATCGGGCGGAGTGCGGAAAATATCGTCAACCTCGATGACGCTATCCTGTCGCGCTTCCACTGCCACATACGACGAACCGAGTCAGGGTACGAGCTTGTGGACCTCGGCTCAAAGAACGGCACCTACGTCAGCGGCTGGATGGTCTCGCGAAAAATCCTCCGCAATGGCGACAGGATAGAGCTTGGTAAAACCATCCTCGAATTCAGCGACCCGGTCTCGCGCATGGGGCACGACACCGGCGACTACAGCAGCGCCGTCGCTTCCATGGACAAACCCACCGAGATAATCGAGCATTCCGGTATCGTCCCTCCGCGGCTCCCGAGGGAGGAGCAACTTTTCAAACTGCTCGAAGTCAACAAGGCGCTGAACTCCGAGCTCAACCTGCGCCGGCTCCTCCAGACAATCATGGACACCGTCCTCGAAGTTGTAAAAGCTGAGCGCGGCTTTCTTATCATGTTCGACAACGGCGGGATGGAGGTCAAGGTCTCCCGCAACATCGACAGGGAGAGCGTGCCAAAGCCGCTTGTCAAGTTCTCAAGCTCTATCGCCTCCCAGGTGCGCAAGTCCGGGAAGGCCCTCGTTGCAGTCGATGCCCAGAAAGACAAGCGCTTCCAGGAAACACTGTCCGTTCACGGACTCAAGTTGCGCTCCGTCCTCTGCGTGCCTCTGAAGGTGCGAAACCACATGCTGGGCGTTGTCTACGCCGACAACCGTTTCGAGCGCGGCGCCTTCACCTCGGATGATGTCAAGCTGCTTGAAATACTGTCCGACCAGGCCGCCGTCGCGATAGAGAACGCGCGCCTCTTCGAGGAGAACCTGCTCAAGCGCAAAGAGCTCGAGGTCTCCAAGCGCGAGGTGGAAAAACTCAACCGCGAGCTCCAGCAGCGCATGAAGCGCCAGCTCGCCGAGCTCGAACAGGCCCGCACGATAATGGAGGGCAGAAAACCCGCGTTCAAGCACGACTACTCCGAGATGATTACCCGCAGCAAGGCAATGTACGAGATTTTCGCACGGCTCGACAAGATAACAGATGCCGACATCGCCGTGCTAATCCAGGGCGAGTCCGGCACAGGCAAAGAACTCATCGCACGCGCAATCCACTACAACGGCCCGCGTAAAAACAAGAAATTCATCGCCCAAAACTGCTCCGCCATCCCCTCCGAGCTTGTGGAAAGCGAGTTCTTCGGGTATGTCCGCGGCGCTTTCACAGGCGCCAACCGCGACAAGCCGGGCCTCTTCGAGGTCGCCGACAAGGGTACTATCTTCCTCGACGAAATCGCCGACCTGCCCCTCCAAATGCAGTCGAAGTTCCTGCGTGTCCTCGAAGAGGGCGAGCTGCGGCGCGTCGGCGGCAAGAAAACCACCAGGGTCGATGTGCGCATTGTCTCCGCTACCAACCGCAACCTCGCCGAGGCTGTCCAAAAAGGCCTTTTCCGCGAAGACCTCTTCTATCGCCTCAACGTCATCACTGTCGAGCTGCCGCCCCTGCGCGACCGAAGAGAAGACATACCGCTCCTTATCGACCACTTCCTCTCAATAATAGCCAAGCGCGTGAAAAAGAAGAAGCGCAAGCTCGACACCGAGGCGCTGCAGTTCTTTAAGGACTACGACTGGCCCGGCAACATCCGCGAGCTTGAAAACGAAATCGAACGCGCCGCAATGCTCTCCGACGATGTGATAACCTCGGCCCACCTCTCAGAACAGCTTCGCTACCGCACCGCGCCGAAAACGCTCCCCAGCGATGCAATCACCGGTGTGCTTACCGAAAGGGACCTCGAAGGAAAAACCTTAAAGGATGTAATGGATGTGGTCGCGGAAAAGGCGGAGCGGGTCGCCATAGTGCGGGCTCTCAAAAAAGCCAACTGGGAGAAAAAAGAAGCCGCCCGCATACTCGACATCTCCCGACCCACCCTCTACGCCAAACTCAAACGCTATAACATAAAACCGCCGAAATAGACAAAGCCCCGGACTTCAGTCCGGGGATGTTTAGCCGCGCTGCCTGCAGCGCGCAATGGTGGATAAATGCGACCAAGGTCAATTGCGCTCAATATCGTGTTCTACGTCATCCTTGGATGCTTCATTCTATTGACCCCGATGCTCACCCTTGCAAATGGTACAATAGGTGTTCTGCTTTTCGACCGTAATATTGAGATAGGCATGGACAAAAACCTGCTTGTCGAACGCCTCGGGCCCCCCTTGCACACTTATGAGAAAGGGGAGCCGACAGAACAAGACTTTTATAGAGAAAGAGGGGTGAAACCGGCCAGTCATGAGATTCTGACATATCCTATACACGGTTTTATTCTGGGTTACACGGCGCTTGTCTACATTGACGAATCCGGGAAAGTGGCGGAGATTGCGCTTTGGAATTCTGACAGCATGTCGGCTGATTATCATTATGAAAGAGCGGTGAGGAATTCACGTATCATCGCTGGCCTTTGGGCGGGTTTCGGAGCACTTTTGTTGCTCGTGTTCCTACTGCGTAGGGCATACCGCAGGCTGCCGCAGGCAGCGCTCGATAAATCAAAGGAGCAGGATGGTGAGTAAAACTGTTCCGGTGATAGACTCCTGCGACTTCGGGCGGGTTGTGATTGATGGCCAGTCGTACACGGCTGATGTTATTATCACTCCTGAAGGCGTGCAGTCCGACTGGTGGCGAAAAGACGGCCACAGCCTCTGCCCCAAAGATTTGGAAGGCTCGCTCGGCCCGGAAATCGAAGTTGTCATTATCGGCTGCGGAGCCTACGGCGACCTCAAAGTCCCGGAAGACACCCGCCAATGGCTCCTCGCACAGGGAGTGGAACTCGTCGCACTGCCCACAGAAGCCGCATGTGAGCGCTACAACGAGCTCGCCGGCAGCGGCAAAGTCATCGCCGGCCT
>DAOVDS010000042.1 GCA_030669415.1 bacterium | reverse complement strand
TGCATCGCCCGGGTTCGAGCCGGGGTTGCTGCCGCCGCCGGGCAGGCCGGGAGTGCCGGTGTAGCCCGGGATGTCCGAACCGCGCACACCTGAGTCAACGCCGCAACCCACAAACAGCACCACCGCGAGCGCGGTAACAATGCACGCACACGCAACATACTTACCCATACACAGTCCCCCTTTCCTCAAAAGTTCCTGTCTTCTCCGAAATGTCAATAGGGTATAGTCGATACTATCCCTCTTTACTGTAGATGATGACGCCAATTTCGGGTTGCGGCAAGCAACTTTTCTCAAAAATTTTTCTCTTCTGCCCGCCGCACGGCACGGCCTGACTCTAAGTGCATATTAGCAAAAGGGTTATGGGGTTCGCGGAAGAAGTCTTGTGTCCAGAGAAATGTGAAAAAAAGCAAGAGTATCAAAGGGATACTCTTGCTCCTACACTCTTTATGTTCGCTGACTGCGAACAGTCTTAATCAAGGCTTCAGCCCTTGCCGCCGCCGTTTGCACGCACGGACCAGCGCTATCTGAAGCACTGTGTCCAGTGCTTGCCGCAACCGGTGCATACACCCACGCCGATATGAGTGAAGCCTCCCCTGAGAATGTTGGCCCTGTGGCCGGAGGAGTTCATCCAGCCGTTCATGACCTGCTCGGGTGAACTGTAGCCCATGGCGATGTTCTCACCCCTGCAGGTAGTCGGCGGAAAGGTGTAGCTGCCGGCATGTCCCGCCTTGGCGCGATCGAATGGCCCCTCGCCCTCGGGGTTGACGTGCGAGAAGAACCCGCGGTCGCACATGTCGCACGAGTGGGCCTTCGCCAACTCGTAGAGGCCGTCACACCAACTCAGCGGATTAACGCCCGCCTTCTCGCGCTCCTCGTTGACCAAGTCGAAGACATCCTGTTCCGCCTGGCTCGCATCACCCGGATTCGAGCCGGGGTTATCCGGGCCGCCGGGCGTGCCGGGAGCGGGGCCGCCGGTATAGCCCGGTATGTCCGAACCGCGCACACCTGAGTCAACGCCGCAACCCACAAACACCACTACAGCCAGCGCGCCAACAACACACGCGCACGCAACATACCTGCCAAACCTCATACGCAGCCCCCTTTACCCAGTTACCACCGTTTTCACGTGATAGAGATAGAATCCCCTTACCGTGTTACCCTCTAAGATTAGGGCACATTCCCGGCGCTGCAAGGGGTTTATGTAAGTATTACGGTTGTTTTGCACTACCCTTACCTTACCCGTACAAAAAGTCATGTTTGCGCGCTCTTAGGCTTCGTTTGCGCAGTTCGCGGACCTCTTGACTGCCTGTTTCCAAAGAATTTGTGAAGGTCTGTGCCGTGCTGCTCGTCTTATATAGTGGTGGTAATCCGGAGGTGCGAAATGCGTGTTGGGCTGATAGCTCTCCTGGCGGGTGCGGGTCTTCTCGTCAGCGGGTGTTACGTCATGGAGTACAACTACGACCCGTACTACGACGGCTATTACGACGGGCCGTACTACCCGTCACGTACCACGGTTCGCTACTACTCGCCTATCGAGCCGCTCGTGGACCTGGCGATACTCGGCGCAGTGCTCTACGGATGGCACCACTGGACCCCGCGCTGTCACTACGCCCCGTCACGGCCGAGGTTCAGGGTGAGAAGATAAGGGCTGTGCGCCCCCGTAACGCTTACGCCCTGCCGCAGCGGGCCACCTGACGCAGTGCCCGCACGAGTGAGGGAAGCGGCGCCTCGCGCGCATTCTCCCAGCGCGAGACTGTCTCACGCGCCACGCCCAGCTCACTCGCAAGCTCCGCCTGCGTCATGCCCCACGACTTGCGCATCCTTCTTATCTGTGACGGCTTCATAACCATGCTCCACTTGCACGTGTGCATCCATTTACACAATCGAGCGCAAGCCCCGCCCGCTTGAGAGAAACCGCCGATTTGCAGAAAAATCCTGAAACAGAAACTCGGAAAACGTGGGGGCACTTCACGCACTCAGCGAAGTACAAGTACTGCAAAACCGTGCACGCGGGAACTCTTCCCGGCAGGGGCGCGCAGAAAAGGCAGCGGAAAAGGCAGCGGATGTGTATTAGCGGTTTTTCTACCGTCTTCGCCAGTTGAGCGTGCGCCCGCCGGTGGGAGTGCCGTACATGAGGTAGTAGGTTTCGAAAGTGAGGCAGTTTATGGCGGTGGCGTAGACGCGCCCGCCGACCATGCCCCACTTGCCCTGGG
The DNA here is from genome assembly GCA_030669415.1 of bacterium. Lineage (GTDB taxonomy): Bacteria > Planctomycetota > SKW154 > SKW154 > DAOVDS01 > DAOVDS01. The sequence goes on along the minus strand of DAOVDS010000042.1, from coordinate 16,945 downwards.
GCGAGAAGGAGCCGGCATCTTTGCCGGAAGTCTTCTGGATTGAGAGGATGGAGGAAATGAGGCGCGAGGTCCATTCTTTGCGCTTCTCGAAAGGGAGAAGAATCTTTGCGGCAGTCGCGGCCCAGAAGGAATAGTAGAGGTCTACCCGCAGCGTCTCGCCTTCAAACCATTCCGGGGGCTGTGATTCGAGTATGAGGCGCAGGCCTTTCATGATTTTCCTGTCCTGTCTGCGCTGGCCGTTGAGCATCCGGGTGACCAGTGCCGAGGCGGTGGTTGAAGGATATTTCTCATAGGTGTCGTTCACATCCACAATGACGGAGCCGTCATCGCCCGGGCGCATGTAGCCTGCCTTCCCGGCAGTGTTTGTTACACGGTCAAGCCAGTTTGCAGCACCCTCGAAGGCTGAATCGGGTACTTCGAGTGCACCGGACTTGTGAGCCTCTCTGAGTGCGAGCGCAGCCCAGCAGGTGACGGAAGTATCGTTTCGACCGCTTCGGAATTCGTACTTCCAGCCGAGGCCGGGATTTTGCACATCCAGGAGGTACTTCGCAGCTCTGCTGATGGGTTTCCTGTGCCTGGCGTCTTTTGTGAGACAACAATTGCGTGAGAGTGCGAGCAGGGAGATTGCGTGGTTGTAAATCCAGCCTTCGGCACCAGTCAGGCCGATTCTGCCGTGGCTGTCCTGCCGTGAGCGCAGGAACTCCAAACCGCTCGCCACCCTTTACGGGCTACAAGATCGACTGGTCGGAAGACCAAACGTAAGAGACCTCACGCACCTTACAAGAATTCCGAAGATTTTGAAAAGCCTTTGCGCGCCGCTATCGCTGAAAATAAAAGGGGTGCCTTTTCTTATTCCTCCTGGTTGGCTCTGATATCTGTAAGAAATCATCCTGAGTTCTGACAACCCTCCACTCATGCCTATAATTGAAGCAGGTTTCGCCAAAGATTCCCGACACAGAAGGAGGGTTTAGTATTGAGACGGCTGGGCTCACCCCTGTGATTCCGTAAGCGGTTTTGACAGGCTGCGAAGGGAGGGTGTTCACACAGGAGTGAGCCAGCCTCGATAGTAAGATGCAGGCTCCTAACGGACAAAGGGATAGACTGCTTGTGGAATCATTACTAACAGTCAAAGAATTGGCGGATATTATCAAGGTCAAGGTGTCCACCATATACTTCTGGACGCATACCGGGATGATTCCACACCTGAAGATTAGCAGGAACTGCATCCGATTCAGGCTCGGCGATGTATTGAAGTGGTTGGAGGAAAAAGAGGTAAAGGGCAGGACAACTCTCCGGCTAAATGAATCGCCGGAGTCTTAGTAGGGCAGCTTCTCTACAGCTTGTTTAATATGGTCTTTGCTGAGATGGGCATATATCATGGTCGTCTGGATATCCGCGTGACCGAGCAGCTTCTGTACTGTGGGAAGCGGCACGCCTTCCATGACGAGGTGGGAGGCGAATGTATGGCGCAGGGAATGTACCTTGGTCACATCTGCCATGTCGCATTCCTTTGTCAGTTTGATAAACCGCTCGCGAACCTTGGTGTGCTGATTGCCGTTCCTGGTGGTAAAGATAAGCTTGCTTTTTGCCTTGTCCCTGAGTTTCACCAGTACTTTTTTGAGTTCAGGATGCAGAGGTATCTCGCGTTCATTGCTTTTCGGCTGCCAGTGCTCCTTTGCCCGAACCTGTATCACGTTTCGGTTGAAGTTGATATCAGACCACTCAAGGTTGACGAGCTCTGCTTTCCGCAGGCCGGTGTACAAGAACGTCTGGAGGATAGGCTTGAAGTCAGGTGGTGCGTGCTTGAGAAGGATATTGATCTCCTTCTTGGAAAGGAATCGCGGGGTTTTACCTTTAATCTCTCTGAGCGCCTTCACTCCACGCGCGGGATTTTGCCTGAGGTAGCTCCACTTCACGGCAACATTGAAGATTGCCTTAAGAGCTATCAATTCCGTGTTAATTGTCTTCGCCGTCGCGCCTTTTTTGATGGCCGCGGCCTGATCCGGGTCCTTCGGGATAATGCCGTTGCGGGGCACTGGAGATTCCTTGCGATGAGTCTTGTACTTCTCAATCAGGCCCGCGCTGAGTTGAGAGAGCTTCTTCACATTCTTGTGTTGTTCAGCAAGAAAGTTGTTGAAGTGGTCAATCACTGCCTGGTAGCGCTTGACGGAAGAAGGCGCAAGGTTTGTCTCCGCATACGTTCGATACTCCTTGAAGAATTCGTCCAGACGCCTGTCTTTGACCGCGATACCGAGCTCGTTTTTTACAGCGGCGAGTTCGGCATCGGCCAGGGCAATCTGGGCCACGCGCTTGGATTTGCCAATCTTCTTGCGGATACGACTGCCGTAGGCATAGTAATCTATGTACCAGTTACCGTGTTTCTTGAAGAGGGTTCCCATGGCAACTCCGTGAAAACTGCAGACTCCCTATGGACACCATGGGATTATATCAGGTGGGTAAGTCCTTGTCAAGTAGAATGTTATGAAAAAAGAACGGAGAGGGGGGGATTCGAACCCCCGGAAGAGCATAATTACCCTTCAACAGATTAGCAATCTGCCGCATTCGACCACTCTGCCACCTCTCCGGTGCGCTCCGCGCAAGAAAGTAGTTAGTCGAAAGTTGAAAATAGATTAAGGAGCGCACTGCTCTACTTACTCCTTTCTACTCTCTTCCTCCCGTCCGCTCTCCTGCTCTCCTGCTCTACTACTCCTTATCTCAGACGCCGCCGATGATACACTCCCCCCGCGAAAAAGCAAATAAAACATTCGGCATGTCCAGCCTTTCAAGCTGCTTCCCCAGAATTATGACGTGTCTGATGGTGAAAACACCGCCCGGCTCTTGGTGGACTATGCATCACAAATGGAAGCGCAAGAGAGGGCACTCAGGATTGGTCAGAGAGTCTATAATTTTTTCTAATTGACCCTGGCCTATCCTTAGGCTACTATTGGTTGGCATTTGTTGTTGGGGAGGGTCACCTGTGCTTGCTCTTGACACACGTCTGCTTGCTTACATTGAGGAATCCTCGAAGCACAAAGGCAGATACAGTATGTGCTTCTGGTTGCTCCGTTCTGAAGACCGCGGGACTTCTCTCACTCAAAGTCTGGGCCTGAACCGATCACTGCTACAGCCAGAACCTGGTGCGCAGGCGTGCACTTATCTGTTGGATGATGAGAAGCCTGTCTTTGCGGGTCTTTACAGTGTTGCCGAACATCCTCATTTCCATTTGTTAGCGGTGGAAAGCTCGCCTTGGGCCACGCGGCAAAAAGTGCACAAGACAGTCGCAAGGAGCAAAGGCAGAGTAAGACTATTTCCAATAGGCATGCAGATAATTCGCAATTGCGTTCGCATAGACCCAAAAATGGGGTTTGACAAGACTGAAGTACTTAGAGCGGTTTCCTATCCAGTTGCAGGCGCTGTAGCAAAAGGAACGGCGGTAGAATACGAGCCGGGGCCAGCTAATATAGTGTTTCAGAATCTGGAAGAAGGCAAGAAAATCCTTCGGACTGTGCGGATGCGCATCCCCTCTGAGAAATCTGGCATGTGCGAAGTATCCCTTGGTAGAGATGGTTTTGCTTGCTTCCATAAAGGGTCAACAAGCCTGTTTTACAGGCTCATGACAGAGAAACTCCTGCCTTCCGCCGAGGAATTGCTCAAACCTTTTCAGAAGCCAAAAGAGAGATTCTGGTCGTTGAAGTTCACTTTGCCGCTTGGCACTGCACAAGGAAATTACAGAGTCCTGTTGGATGCACTTTCCAAGATACCGCGAAGTAGTGTCGCAGTTGTCCACAGGAACCCCTATTTTCACGCCACACTCGTCTCATACGAGGACAATAGCAAGTTTGACGTGTATGTAACGGACACAACGACTCTCACTGTAGAGAGAGACCATCGAGTTTCTGAGGAATCATTACTACGACTGAAATCGGCACTTTCAGAATGCCTGTCAGAGGCTCAAGTCCGAGTACCCCGGAAGCGAGTTTTCAGTGTTGAGGATGTGCTACAAGGAAGAGTTTAGAAGTTGCCGCCTACGGGACAACAATTCAATCGAATACGCGAGATTATTGCCGCGGAAATGCGAGGCTATAGAACATTTGATTTCATGCTTGATGCACTTGCGTCTCTGAAAGTACTTCTCAGCCCTCAGCCACACGGCAAGATAGAGATTGAAGAGACCGCCAAAGAGTGTGAGGCATTCTATGGCAAGCCGAGATTGAGGCATCCTGACGAGAGCAACAGAAGCCTACTCAAACCTGATTGTCTCACCATGATGTCAGGTGGTATTCCCATTCCTATAGAGCTGAAGTTCTCGTGGGATGACCGCAACCTTACTCAGGTGGCAAACTATGCAAGAGCAACCGTGTTACTTAACAAGGATGGTAACGACATCAGCATTCGTCAAGACCGATATGTTGCCGTCGGCTATGCAAGACCCATAAGGCGCCAGCAAGTAATCGCAATTGAACGCGCTATCAGAGACGCCAACCCCAACGCTTTACCGATTGTTTTTGCCTACGAGCACGTATCACGTCCAAGGTCGGTCATGCAGTTCCGAACACTCAATCAGGTCAATAATCCGCACGGCTTGGCGTTTGTTAAGCTGTTCGAGGAAGGCTATTTTCCTATTTCCGTGGATTCGTATAAGTTCGAGCGTTCCGGTCTGCACACCACAAACGATGAAGTTCCAGCCTGTTATGCAGCTATACTCTGGCTCCAGAGTTATGCCCACGAACTTCTGAGTGAAGAGCAAAAGATGGAACTTCAGCAAAAAGGACGACTATCAACTCCTTTGGTTTTCACTGACGCTGACTTAGAAGGAATGCCAGTGCCTCAAGAGATTGAAACACCATTAGAACCTCACCATATCCGAAAAGCATTGAAGTATCTAAGGCAAGCTCAGCTTGTTGAGTACAGGGTGAGGAAACAAGAATACCGTGTTAAACTGAAGCCGGTGGCGACTATCAGACTCCCGGCTACTCTGTCTGAAACCGATTTGGAGCAGTATGATGACCTCACCGCCAAAACCATTTCCAGATATGCCTACTACAAAGTTATGAAACCGGTGCCCAAACGCCAAGTTGCCCGCGGCAAACGTAGAAGAAGGGGAAAGAAGGCGGACAAGAAGCAACTGAAGCTAAAGTTCAAAAAGTAGCTCGGAGTTCCGGGTCCACCCATAACCTCCACATGTCAAAAGTAACTTTCAGGATATAATCCCATACCGCAATTGTATCACGGGTTGTCATTTCCGGCAAGGTTTTAATACAGTCAATAGGCAATAGCCAAGTGAAAAGCAGCCAATAGGCAATAGCCAAGAGCCAATGAAGAAGAGGCAATAGCCAAGTGAAAAGTAGCCAATAGCCAAGAGCCAATTAGGAATGAGGAATGTTCGGTGGTTTATAAAACAGGCATCAGCCAATAGGCAATAGCCAATAGCCAATAATCTGTGTAATCTGTGGTTTTATTGCATTCTGCATTTTGAATTGGCATGACACGATGCGCAGTGTCAACTCTGACAGTTATCACGAGGTGACGAATTTGTCTTGATGCCTGCGCGCGACTCGCTATAATCTGCCTGACCAAGGAGAAACAACCGGAGTTATGCTTCATGGAATGTATTCGCTGCGGCGCTAAGATTGCTGACGAAGAGCTCAGAAACTGCCCGGTGTGCAAAATGCCGCTCCGCGAGGAAGACATAGACACGCTGGTTGACAAGGCATACCTCTGCGACGTGCCGGGCAGCGAGAAGTTCGTCGAGCTCAGTTGGGGCCAGTCATACGTCATGGGGCGCCAGGACAGCACCGACATTGTTCTCCCAAACACGACCGTCTCTCGTGCCCACGCGAGGATTGAATGGGATGGCGGGCAGTTCTTCATAACGGACCTCAACGCGGCGAATGGCACTTTCGTGAACAAGGTGCGCGTGCAGAACGGCCCGCTCGTCGACGGCGATATAGTAAGCATAGGCCCGTTCGACATGACCTATCGCACAAAGGAGCCGGGCGATAAGATCTGGGGCGACGTGGAGACCAAGAACGTGGAGCCCACGCAGGTATTCAACCCGGAGGTCTTCGGCGCGCAGCCCTCCGCCATGAGGGGCGACCTCGCCAAAACCAACCTGGTCGAGATATTCCAGTTCATGAAATCCAACAACAAGAGTGGTACCATACGGGTGAACTCCGAGCAGGGAGTCGGCGAGGTCTACGCCTGCGACGGCGATATAATCAACGCCTATTTCGGCGTCTCGATAGGCGAGTCGGCTATCTCGGAAATGGTGGCACTGAAGACCGGACGCTTCGACCTCGTAAGCGATGCCAAGCCCACCTGCGAAAGAATCATCACCGTGGACACGATATCGCTCCTGCTCGAAATAATGCGCCAGCAGGACGAGAGCAAGCGCGACGAAGGTTCCTAATACCGCTTCACCACTGACGCCAGCTTGAACGTCGCAATCACCTCTTCGCGGTTGCAGATAATCGGCGGATAGCCCAGGTTCAGCGGCTGGAAGCGAATCCACGCGTTCGGGTCGAAAATAATCTGTCTGAAAACAGGCTTGTTGCGCTCTGTCCGCGCGAAGACGAAGTCCCGGTTGGAAACCTGCAGCTTCGGGCTGAACACCAGGATGTCGGCCTCCTCGAACGAAGGGGCCGAGCTGCTCTTCATCGAGTCGCCCACGCAGTGAAGGGCAAACGCCCTGTCATCGTCGAGGCGCGGCACAAATGTGAAGTCGTTCACATCGTCAACCGGCATGCCGTCGGCCGAATACTCCTCCGGATACCCGCCCGCAACCGAACCTATTATCGGCACAGCCTTTCGCGTCGTGCCTTCGCCCGACTCGATCTGGGCAACCGGTATCTGCCCGAGCGTGGTTTGCGCATGAGCCTGCGACAGGCGCGCCACCTTGCGCTTGAGGCTGTTTATTATGCTTTGTTGCGCCTCAAAAAACTGTGCGGGGCTCATCTTCAGCGCCTTGGAAATGCGCGCTATCATCTCGTTGGAGAGGACATCTATCTCGCCCTCTTCGACCGCGCGAATGTAGCTCTTCGTCTTGCCTATGCGCGAGCCGAGGTCGTCCGCCGTGTAGTGCAGCTTGTGGCGTTCCGTGCGAATCAGCTTGCCGATATCGCGGTTGACGTGCCGCAAATCGACCTCGGCGAGGTCCGGCTCGCCCCCTTCGAAGAAGTACGAGGGCTTGACATCAAGCGCGCCGGCAATCTTGTTCAAGAGCTTGGTGTCGATTCGCCGCTGGCCCTTCTCCAGGCGCGACATCTGCGACTGCGACAGCCCCACGCGCTCGGCAAGCTCCTTGCCGGTCATCTTCTTTCTCTCGCGCAGCAGCCTTATCTCGAGGCCGATATCCATTACATCACTGGGCATGAGTCTCTGCTCCTTTTTGCTCTTCTACATGATATTATACCCATATCAGGCAATAATTCAAGCAAATTGTGCCGACACAATACCATAGATAGTGTTTTTACGCAACTTTTACCCAATTTGGCAACAAAAAGCCGGGTATTCCCCCCTTCACTGCAGAGACTCCAGGAACAACCGGTGTGTAAGAAGGGAGATATGGAGACCAGGGAGAGAGGGAGATACTTTCTCTTTGGAGAGAATACAGTATACAGAAGGTCAGAATACAGGGCTGAAGTGAAGAATACAGAACACAGAAGGCAGAATACAGGGGAGGTAAGGATACGCGAAGCGCGATTCGCCGTACGGCGAATTCCATTCTGTATCCTGTATTCTTCATTCTGCATTCTTGCCCTCTCGGATACCATCTTTAAAATGCATCCCTTACATACCAAGGACTTACGTCGAGTTTTTAACAATCCAACAGGGTTTTTATGCCACATTTGTGTGGAGAACCTGGTGCCGGCTGCGCCGTAACTATAACTCGCGCGAGGTAGTTGCGTCATACTGGGTACCCTCGTATCGCGCTCCATAACCTGTATAAACTCGTACAAATTGCACGCTTTTTCGCCGATTCTGGCCCAGGATATACAGATTACATTACCCGCCACGGGGGATGGTTGTGCGTAACCTGTGTGGCCACATTGAGTTAATGCAAATTTTGGCACTTTACAAACACCTGTTGTGTGAAATCCAAATTACAAAGCTCAAATGCCAAATCAATGTCAAAATCCAAAGACAAAATCTCACCACAGCAGGACACAGATACAATTGGCTCTGAGCATTTTTCCTCAAGTCTCACGTCTCAAGCCTCAGGTCTCACATCTCACGCCTATTATATTAGACGCAAAAAGTTAATCAAATACAATAGAAAACTGGTGGAAATATGAAAATACGTTAAGTTGCCAATCGCGTTACCCGTGTGAAAGAAGAAGGATATTGTGAGGACCCGTATTGGGTTCCTATATTTTACACATCCACTTCTACATCTTGGGCGGCACTGTACTCACCAACTGGCATGGGAACCGCAATACAACGGCGCTTGACATCTCCACGATTACACCTTATGATATTCTTCGCGAAAACGAACACAGACAAAGAAGACAAGGAGGAAACTCATGTACAAATCAATAAGTATTGAGAACTTCCGCTGCTTTGACAAACTGGAGGTTGACGGTTTTCAAAGAATCAACCTAATCGCTGGCAAGAACAACATGGGCAAGACAACTATCCTGGAAGCACTTTTCCTACTTTCAGGTTACACAAATCCAGGACTGCCATTCAACATCAATGCCTTCCGAGGGATGAAGGAATTCAAGTTCCACAGCAACACTTGGGTAGAGACACTTTATGGACCGCTTTTTGCTGGCTTCAATACAAAAAGGCGAATCGCCCTAAGAGCGGAACTTGGCTCTGGTGCTAAGCGTGTAATGCATTTAGAGACAACTGATCAGCAAACACAACTCACACATCCTCCGGATCCAAGTGCCTCAGGCATGACGGGGAGTTCCAGTCAGGCTATTCGTCTTACGTCTGGAGAAGGGGAAAGTGACTACACTTTCCACACATCTTTCAAGAACCAAACAATTGTTTCAACGCCAGGTGCGATTCCGCAGGAATTCGATGCATATTTCCAGGGACCGATACAAAGGGCTAATCCGCAACATACTACGGAGCGGTTCGGTGAACTCAGCAAGGGACATAGAACACAATATGTTGAGGCAGCACTCAGGATCATGGACAAGAGACTGGAGTCCCTATCCATTGAGCCATATGGGGGTGGCTATGTGGTTCATGCCGACATGGGGATTGGAATGAAAGTGCCACTCAATTACGCTGGCGATGGAATCATGAGTTTGGCGAGCATCCTTGTTGCGATTGGCAGTTGCCGAGGTGGAGTTGTCCTTGTAGACGAAATTGAGAATGGCATCCACCATTCGGTTCTATCGAAGGTGTGGAAAGCTATATACAGTGCAGCGCGTGACTTCGATGCACAAGTCTTTGCCACCACCCACAGTTGGGAATGCATCGTTGCGGCGCATGAGGCGTTCAAGAAAGAAAAAGACTACGATTTCCGACTCTATCGCCTGGAGCGCGTTGATGACGAGATAAGCGCAGTCGCTTATGAGAAAGAAATACTCGAAACCGCGATAGAAAACGGTATGGAGGTTCGTTAGATGGAACAGAAGCGACCTTCCCCCTGTCCAATCGAAAAACCAAATGTCCTGCTTGTTGAGGGCAAAGACGACTATTGGTTCTTCCAGTATTTTCTGAAACACTTCCACATTGAAACAATTCAGGTAGAAGACCCAGTTGGTGGCAAAGATAATCTGAAAAACTACTTGGGCCTGCTGAAAGTCGCCCCTGGGCACGAGATTCTACAGAAGATTGGTATTGTGAGGGATAGCAATGAAAATCGCGCAAAGGCTATGAAAGAGGTTAAGTCAGCTCTCAAATCGTCAGATTTCCCAGTACCTGATAAACCTGCACAGTTCAAGGCGGGCAAACCTTCAGTGGCCGTTCTCATTTTACCCCCGATAGGTATGGAAGGACGAATGCTTGAGGACGTTTGTCTTGAGTCCAAAAAAGACGAGCCGGCGATGAAATGTGTCGAAGAATACATGGAGTGCGTGAACAAAAAGGGTCTTCGGATAAAGGAAAAGGACGTCCCAAAAGCAAGAGTTGAAGCTCTTCTGGCATCCGGCAGGCCAGGAGACCTTCTTGGCGCCGCGGCCCAACATGGTTACTGGAAATACGAGCACCCAGCCTTTGAGCAAATCAAGACCTTTCTTCTCAGCTTCAACGAATGGCAGGAGACAGGGGGCACGAAGAAGTAGAGAGTAGACGCTATACAGGGAACGGGGGGCAAGATTCAGCGTTCACGTGTGGTAAAGAATTCAAGGTTGAAGCTTCAAAGTTGCATGGACTTAGCCGGACATGACATGTTGCAGGGGATTAGAAAGCATTTTGGATTTTGATTTGGGACGTGTTGTCACCACGTTTTTCATTCCGGGCCGCAGGCGGCCCGGCTGAACGACAAATCCGTGTTATCCGTGTTAATCTGTGGTTTGATTAACCCCGCCGATAAACGGCGGGGCTTGCTTTTTCCGTGTTCTCCGTGCCTGCTGTCAACGAATGAGATTGCCGCACTTCGCTCGCAATGACGCTGCTGTGTCTACCAGTGGTTTGGATTTGTTTTCCCCGGATATGAAATCCGGGGCTTGACCGGTTATGATGTGTTGCATGGATTTCGAGAGCATTTTGAATTCTGCTGTTTGCATTTTGAACTCGTGTAGCTGCGCCAGGCGCGCAACACTTAGAAAATCGTTGACACCCGGGGGTGCTGCTGCTACATTGCGCACACTGAAGCATTTTACTCGCCGCGGAGTGAGCAACTATGGAAGTCAAGCGGTTGAAGGCCTGCCTGTTTCTGCTGGGCGTGCTTTCTGTGTGCCTGTGGTGGTGTTTCGCCCCGTTGGCGCAGTCGCAGGACACGGCGGGCGCGCTTGTCGAGAAGCTCAAGGCGCTCAGCGCGCAGCTTCGGCAGCAGCGCGAGCGGCTGGCTGGCGAGCGCCGTCTGCTTGATAACCGCAACTCGCTTCTCCTGGAGGAGATTGAAACACTCAAGCAGCGCGAGAAGCAGCTTGGGGCGAGGCGCGACGTCCTCGAGGAGGAGTCGGAGAAGCTTGCGGAGAACCTGCAGAAGCTTGTCTCAGAGGGCGAGCTGCTGAGCCAGCAGCGCATCGAGGCGGAGAAGCTAATAGGCGAGAAGGCGGCCGTGCTGGTGAATCATATCAACGCGGGGCTCCCGCTGGATGCGAAGGCACGCAAGGATACGGTCGGCAACCTGATTGGAAGCGGCGAGACGCCCGCGGACGAGTTGAAGCTGCTGTGGCAGCTTTACATGCAGGAGTACCGGCGCGCAGGCGAGATAGAGATGGGCTCTCCGGTTGCGAGCCGCGAGGCCGGCGCCCAGTCCGAAGGGGCCGGGGGCGTTCCCGCCAACACGGTGGAGCTAAGCGACGGCAGGAAGCTCCAGGGCAGAGTGCTGCGGGTCGGCACGGTAGGTGTGGCCTTCCTCTCCGACGATGGCGACACGGCGGCGGTACTCGTGAAGACGGCCCAGGGGTATGCGTGGCACGAGGTCGGGACGCACGGCGAGCTTGCCGAGCTGCGGCGGGCATTCGAGATTGCGGCAGGCAGGCGCGCGCCGCAGATAGTCAACTTCCCCCTCCAGCTCAACACGCAGGAGGGCGGCAAATGAGAAAGGTTATTCTCCCCGCCGTGCTTGCCGCGATACTTGTTTCAGGCATGTCAGTGCTGGCGCAGGACGATGCACCCGCGGACGAGGCACGCCTGAAACACGCAATTGCCGAGCTTCAGGAGCAGATACTGCGCGAGAGCGAGGAATTCACCAACGAGAAGCTCTCGGTGCTGCGGGAGATTGAGCGGCTTCGCGCACAGCGCGACGGCTACCTGATAAGCATCGAATCGCTCAGGGATAACATCCGGGAGCTTGCCGAGGCCAACACGTCTATGCGGATGGAAATCACTGCGGCCGAAGCGGAAGTGGCGCAGCAGAAGAAGCTCTCGGCGGATGTGGCATCATTCGTCGGGCCCGCCTGCTCCGAGCTTGCCGAGCTTATTGACACAGGCATTCCCGGCAGCGACACTCAGGCACTGCAGCGGGAAAAACTGGGTTTCTTTTTCGGAGACGCAGACTTCGATAACGGAGAAATTCCACCGATAGAGATAAACCCGGTTAAGACGGCGAGGAAGCTGTTCGACCTTGCGGGCAGGCTGCTTGCGCGCTCGCGACTGATAGAGCGCTATCCGGGCAAGGCGCTGAGCGCATCCGGGGTGATGGTGGGTGCGCGGTTCCTGCGGGTCGGGGAGATAACGAGCCTCTATCTTACCGACGACGGGAGCGAGGCAGGCATACTGCTTCGGGACCCGGCGGATGAGACGGGGCGCCGTTACGGGCGCTCACTCCCGGGTGACACAGTCTCGAGGCTGGGTGAGATATTCGCCAAGCCGGATACGCAGATGCCGGTAGTGCACGTACCGGTGGACATATCGAGGGACATGGTAATCGGCGTGAGCTACGGCGAGGGGGGCCTGCTGAGCTTCCTTGCGCGCGGCGGGCCTGTCATGGTTCCGCTTCTGCTTGTGGCGGCGCTTGCGCTTGCGCTGATTTTCGAGAGGCTGTATTCCCTGCGGCGCGAAAGCAGGGGCGCGACGAGGTTCGCAAACGAGATTGTGGACACCTACCGGACCAAGGGGCTTGCCCAGGCGCTGGCGCTGGCGAAGGGCGGCCGCGGCGCCCTTGCGCGCGTGATGAAAGCGGGGCTCGAGAAGGTCGGAGCGCCTGTGGACATATTCGAGGAGTCACTGCACGAAGCGGCACTGGCGCAGCTTCCGCGACTGGAGAGGTACCTGTCCACGATAGCGGTGCTGGCCACGGTTGCGCCGCTCATGGGTCTGCTTGGGACGGTTACGGGGATGATATCGGCGTTCGACACGATAACGGCGTTCGGAGCGAGCGACCCGCGGCTGCTCTCGGGCGGCATCTCGGAGGCGCTGATAACGACCGAGACGGGGCTGATAATCGCGATACCGGTGCTCCTGGTGCACGGGTTCCTCAGCGCCAAGGTTGACCGCATAACGGCCGACATCGAGCAGGGCTCGTCACGGCTGATAGCGGCCGTGTCCGAAGAGGCAGCCGGGGAAAAGGCCGATGGTTAGTGATGCGCTTGACATACTGGTTCGCGGCGGGCCGGTGATGGCTCCGATAATGCTTGTCTCGATAGGGGCCTGGATAGTGATATTCACGCGCTTCATGGCAATCAGGCGCGAGTCGCTCGAGTTGGGCGAGTTCCTGTGGCGGCTCGAGACCAGGCTGCTGGGCGCACGCAAGGACTCCACGCCCGGTACGCCGGACCTCGCCAGCGCGCTGAACCTGTGCTGGGAAACGAGGGTGCCTATCGCCGCCATGCTCGCCCCCCTGTTCGCCAGGCCGGACATAGCCAAGACTACCAGGCGCAGAACGGTGCAGCGGGCGGTGGAGCTCGAACGCGACCGCATCGGGCGCCAGCTTCCACTGCTGACGGCTCTGGCAGGTGCAGCGACGCTGCTGGGTCTGCTGGGCACTGTGGCGGGCATGATAGCGAGCTTCGGGGTGGTGACGGTTCACGGCACGGGCGAGCCTGCGCTTCTGGCCCGGGGGATTTCGCAGGCGCTGATAACGACGGAGGCTGGCCTGGTGGTCGCGCTGCCGCTGCTTCTGGTGCACAGCTACCTCGTCTCGCGCGTGGACAGCGTGACGGTTCAGGTGCACCGCAAGCTCCTTGACATATCAGCCAACCTGAGTGCGGGAGGCGGCCGATGAGGGGGAGAGAGCGCCTGCGCCTGAGGCCGCGGCGAGAGCCGCAGGTTGGAATCGCGCCTCTTATAGACATGGTGTTTATCCTGCTGATATTCTTCCTCGTGACGACAAGCTTCGTGCGGGAGACCGGGGTCACGGTGAACAAGCCCGTAGCGGTTACTGCGCAGACGCTCGAAAAGCAGTCCATACTTGTCGCAGTGACTGACAAAGGCACGATACACATTAACCAGAGGCAGGTTGACCTGTCGGGGCTGCGCGCGTCAGTGAGGAAGGAGCTTCGGCGCTCCCCGAGCCGCCCGGTGGTCATCATTGCGGACCGCAGCGCTGCCACGGGCCGGGTGGTTGATGTGATAGACGCGTGCAAGCTTGCGGGCGTGAAAAAGGTCTCTCTCGCCTCCGGGAAGAAATAGCTAACAGCCAACGGGACAAAATGAGAAGGAACATCGTAACAGCCGTTATCCTGGCACTGGGCGTCAATGCGGGAGTGCTGCTTGCGCTCCCGCTGCTGGGCAGCGCGCTCGAGACTGCGCTGCCTGCGCACGCGCTGCTCGACGTTCGCGACGTGGAGCTGATACAGGTCAGGGAAACCCCGCCGGTTCCTCTGGTCAGGGAGCTTGTGCCAGAGGATGCCGTTCAGGTCAACCCGCCGAGCCAGCCGCCAACGCCCCAGCCGGAGGCGCCGCCTGCCGAGCCGGAACGCGCACCCGGCGAAGCACTGCCGGACCTGCTCAGGGACATCGATTTCAACCTGGACCCTGACGCGCTCAGACCCGCCGCTGACCTCGTTCTGCCCGGTACCGCAGGCTCAGGCGGCGGCGCAGGCTCAGGCACAGGAGGCGCAGGGCAGGCGGCGCCGGAGGAGAGGATATGGTCGCTCGACGAGGTTGACCGCCTGCCTGTCAAGATAAGGCACGTACAGCCCGCCTACCCCGGCTGGGCTCTTGAACAGGGTGTCGAGAGCGAGGTTACATTGAGCCTGACAATAGGGGCCCACGGTGGTGTGAGCGATGTGCGCGTCGAGCAGAGCAGCGGCTACCGCGACTTCGACCAGGCGGCGGTGGCTGCGGTGTCGCAGTGGCAATTCGCGCCCGCGCTGGCCGCAGACAAGGCAATAGCTGTGCGGGCCATGCAGAGAATAAGGTTCAGTCTGAGATAGACAACAAAGACAATTCCTTAGAGTACCGGAGTGGAGAAAAACACCACGCCGGGAGGCGTGGTGAAAGGTATTTTTTTTGCGGTGGAAAGATTGGAGGTTAGATTATGCAACTTGAGAACGTGCTTTACGAAGTCCAGGACGGCATTGCAACAGTGACGGTAAACAGGCCCAAGGTCTTAAACGCCCTGAACGCGCAGATGCTTGCTGATTTGCGCCAGGCCTTCGAGGCGGCCAAATCCGAGATTCCCGTGCGGGTGGTCATCCTCACGGGCGCGGGTGAGAAATCCTTTGTCGCCGGCGCGGACATAGGCGAGATAAAGGCGCTCGAGAACTACGAGGCTGCAAAGGCGTTTGCAGACACGGGACAGGGCCTGCTCAACCTGATTGAGCAACTGGGCAAGCCGGTCATTGCGGCAGTCAACGGGTTCGCCCTGGGCGGGGGCTGCGAAATCTCCATGGCCTGCCACATCCGCCTTGCTTCCGAAAACGCGAAGTTCGGGCAGCCGGAGGTGGCGCTCGGCGTCATACCCGGCTACGGCGGCACCCAGCGCCTCTGCCGGCTGGTCGGCAAGGCCCGTGCAGTACAGTTGTGCCTCACCGGCGAGATGATAGACGCGGCCGAGGCGAAGCGAATCGGACTTGTAAACCAAGTGTACCCGCAGGGTGAACTGCTCGGCGCAGCCAAAGAGATGGCCAAAACAATCATGTCCAAGGGGCCACTTGCCATCAGGTACGCGCTCGCAGCGGTGCTTCGCGGCGCAGAGCTCACACTTGCAGACGGCTTGCAGCTCGAAGGCGACATGTTCGCCGCCGCCTGCGACACTGAGGACCGCATCGAAGGCACAACCGCCTTCCTCGAAAAGCGAAAACCTGACTTCAAAGCGAAATAGAACAAAGCCGCGGGCTTCAGCCTGCGGATGTTTAGCTGCGCTGCCTGCACTGCGGCACGGAAAAGCGCACCGTACTGCAACCTGCAATTGACGGGATGGGAAGAAGATAGCATGGAACCTTGAATCGGTCAAAGCCATGACCAGAGAGAGTTCAGTTGAGAAGGTTGATTTCGAGATAGTCCAAGGCAATCTCGCCAAAGCCCGTGATAGGTTACTGGGGCTTATTGCTACATATCCCAATGACCTTACCCTGAGAACCAAGCTTGGTGACGTGTATTGGAAGATGGAGTTGCCTGCAATGGCCGGGCGCTATTGGTTCCTTGAAGAAAACAAGACCGAGACCATGAGTGCAGCCTGTGTGGGATTCGAGAAATCGTGCAGAGGTAATCCCTTGAACATATTGCGTGCTCTTAGGTTCTGCGGCAGTGTGGAGAAACTGGCGTCAGACTTTGCAGGGCGGAAGCTGATATCGCTTCAGGAGAAATGCAACGAAATGTACGGATTCCGTCCCAAGTTCACTTACACCCGCAAGCCAAGGTGGATGCCTGAAATCCGGGCTTGGCTGGAAAAGAAACAAAGGCCGCCTGTCTATGCGCGCATTATCGACAGGGCCTTTGACCTAAGCGTGTGGAAGCTTCTTCTATACGGGTTGCTTGCATTATTCTTCGTGGTTCTGTTTATGGTCATTCTTGTCGCGCTGGAGTTAATATAGCAAACCAGAACTTCGGCAGTTACTACGCCAAGTGGCAGCAGTGGTACGAGAAGAAGAAGGAGAAGTAGCTTGCGCGTCGTGACAGGGATTGCGCAGGGAGACACGGCGAACAAGTTCGCCGGGCAAGCATCCGCGGGCTGAAAGCCCACGGCTTTGGCATTATCCGGGACGTGAAGTGTGCAAGACATTTTAGCAGGTGGATTCTGAAGCCCCGTCGCTGTGCGGCGGGGTTTGAATCAACCCCGGGTCATAGACCCGGGGCCTGGACTTTGGACATTCTGGTTGGTAGGGGAAACGATAATTCTAAAGAAACAAGTCTCCTTCGCCGAAACATTATTGGGAAAGCTGGCGAAGGAGACCTCAAATGCCATACAAAGTATCGTCAATTCTGGAGCAAC
>DAOVDS010000265.1 GCA_030669415.1 bacterium | reverse complement strand
CCCGGACTTCAGCGCGGGGGTAATTGGCCGCGGTCCCACAGGGACTCTTGAGACCTGCGACGCAGAACCCGCAATCAGATTGACAATAAGCAACAGCACGATAGAATGGTCTGATGGAGGTTGAGCATGAGTCCCGGTAAGAACAATGCCAAACGCAGGCCGGCAAGCTTGCTCTTGCGTATCTTGACATGCGCTGCCGTAATTGTGGTTGCAGTGCTCCTGCTCTACCGCGTGCGGTTCAGCCCTCGTGCGAGAATGCAAAGAGCTATCACAAAAATGAACTCGCCCGACCCCGCCGTGCGCGCCCAAGGCGCTTATGAAGCAGGAATCATACCGCTCGCGAGAGAGGATATGGAACGGGTGGCTGAAGTGCTGAGAGACCTGCTTGAAAAAGAGACTGTCAAAGAGGTCAAAATCGCCGTTTTAGGCGCCATGTTCAAGACCTTAAGTGAAAAGAACTTCGATATATTGGCTCAATACATACTTTCTGATGACTTCCTGACCGCAAATATCGCACTTGATGCTGGAATAAGACATGCCCACCTCTATCCGCAGCACGCATGGAAAATAGTCGCAGTCTTGTCTGTCATCACCGAGACGAAACCGAAGAGCTGGCCTGTCAAAGATTTGAAATGGATATTGACGAGGAAGTCTCTTGCCTTCCCTACCACGGTCGACTGCGCACTCAAGCTCAGATACCAGGGACATGACGCCAGTGTCCCGTTTTCGTTCAGTGAGCACCCTTGTGATGTCAGAACCGGTGAAAAGCTCGATGCGAGAACTATTGAGAAACGTACTGCCGAAGCAAGGAAATTCGCCGAAAGATTAGGGCTCCCTGAATAGCTCGGAAAGTAAATGCGAGAGTCAGTAACAGCGCTGGTGACGACGCTTGACGAGGAGCGCAATATCCACGACTGCCTCGCAAGCGTGGCGTGGGCGGATGAGATTCTGCTTGTAGACTCCGGCTCGACTGACGACACGCTCAAAATCGCAGAGCGCTTCAACCCGCGCGTTCTCGAACACGAGTACGAAAACGCCGCCGCGCAGAAAAACTGGGCAGATTGGGACACCCATAACCGCCACATGTCAAGGCATTTTTCCCCAGGGATGGCATTTCTGCTTGGGAGCCACAAACGCGGGAGGAGTTTTTCTCGGTCAGCAGAAATTTGTCTTGACAGGTCTTGACTGGTTTGTAAGACTTGTCTCCATTGTGAACGTGATTTTGTTTTGCAGTTGACGCAGTAAGGGAGCTTATCAATGTTAGTAAGGAGTAAGCTGTTTCGTTCAACTTCTGGCCTTAGTGACGAGTTCCAGAAGGACTTGTCAGCTCTACTTGCGCTACCGAAAGAGAAACTGGAAATCCTCGCTGAGTGGTTTTCTGTCTCCTATGATCCGAAAAAGGCCATTCATGAAGAAGATGTTCTTCAATTGGCGTCGAAGCTGGAGAGCCCAACAGGACGAGTACTGTCTATTGCTGCCTTCTTGCTGAACCAAGTATACGTGGAAGAGGATGCGATAGAGAATATACTCTCAGACGCGGTTGAGGTAGGAAAAGTAGAAGGTGGGACAAGAGAAGCGTTAGACAGGGTTTGTGAGTTTGTCCGATCGTTAAGTCCCGTTGGCGAGATCCTAGCAAAATACCGACTTGAGAAAAGGGCATTATCGAGGGGTGCAACGTCTCTGGAATATTGCTCAGTAGCCCCTATCTTGAAGTTCAGGCCAAAAGACGCAGTCAAACGATATATGGACCTTGACATTGAAGAATATTCACCTGAACTTGGAGCCTTAGTCCCAGCGGTATTGTGCGAACTTCAGATCGATACCGGAGAAAACAGGAAACATCTGGGCTTCCAGCTAACAGGCCCCCAGTTAGACCAACTTATCAAAATATTCAGGGGTGCACAAAAGGAGCTAAGGATCCTGGATGAGATCGCAGAGCAGCGTGGTCGGGTATAGAAGTATGTCCTCAGAAGTAGAAAAAAGAACTCCTGGGAAATTGGGTTTTCTCCTTTACGAAGCCTTGCAGGTTAGGGTAAGTATCGCACCGGAGTTGTTGGAAGATGTTCCCGAGGTCAGAAAGCTAATTTCAGCGAAAATTCGAGAATACACAGTGGAACTGCTGGAGAACATTTCTTCAAGATACAGAGCAAAGGCACAAGAGTATGCTGTCAAATCAGCGATGTACAAGCAACTTGCTTTAACTGCAGAAGAAATCCCCGGACTGTTTGAGGAACATCGATTTGCCATCGGAGGTTCGGTGCGAAAGAAAGAGCCTATAGACCAAGAAATAGAGGCGTTCGAACGTCTGAAAGAGGTGCTTCTCAAGGAGCACGAAGGCAAGTATGTGGCAATCTATGGTGGAAAAGTTGTTGACTCAGACGAAGATGACAAAAAGTTAGCACGTAGGGTTTATCGCCGTTACGGACTGGAGCCGATACTTATTAGGAAAGTCACACGAGAAGCGCCTAAACCAGAGCTGCTTCCTGGCCCGAGGAGATTGGCGTAGTGTGCGAATACCAGTATGAGTGCGAGTTGAGCGGGGTTCCTTACCCATGCCTCAGGATCAGCATCACAACTCCTGACGACCAGAAAGCTCAAGAAACAAAAGCCATTTTGGATTCGGGAGCAGCCAGAACTTGCGTACCTCTCAAGGTTATCCGTGCCTTGGGGATGTCTCATCCTGCAGATAAGCACAAGTTCATAGACTTCGATAACAATGAGGTTGAACTTTCCGTGTTCTATGTCAACGTTTTAGCCGCTGGTCGAACAATCCAAGCATTGGTTGTTGGCACTAACAGCAACCACGCCTTGCTCGGCCGTGACATACTGAACAACTGGATATTGACACTCGATGGTCCTAGACGACAGTTTGGCGTGGAGTGACCCGACTTCACAGGGCTTTCTCACTTCTTGAGCTATGTGTACTTGAATAGTTCTGATTCATTTTCCCGCTGTAACATGGAGATTTGACTTGCCCTAACAGTGCCCAGCGCCCTCAAATCATTGGCAACATAGAACCTGAGAGTAGAGGTATTAGGTAGGGATTTTGATGAGAGAACCTGTAACAGCGCTGGTGACGACGCTTGACGAGGAGCACAACATCCACGACTGCCTCGCAAGCGTGGCGTGGGCGGATGAGATTCTGCTTGTAGACTCCGGCTCGACTGACGACACGCTTAAAATCGCAGAGCGCTTCAACCCGCGCGTTCTCGAACACGAGTACGAAAACGCCGCCGCGCAGAAAAACTGGGCAATCCCGCAGGCCGAACACGACTGGATTCTCGTCGTTGATGCCGACGAGCGGGTAAGCCCCGAGCTCAAGCTCGAAATCGAAGGGGTACTGCACCGCGGGCCGCAGCATCCCGGATACTACATCAGGCGCGAGAACTACTTCTTCGGGAAGAGAATCCACTACTGCGGCTGGCAGAGGGACTACGTGCTTCGCCTCTTCGACCGCCGAAAAGGAAAGTACGAAGAGAAGCGGGTCCACGCCGACGTAGTTCTTGACGGAAAGCCGGGGCGCATTAAACAGGTTCTCACGCACCACACTTACCGCGACTGGGACGAGTATTTCGAGCGCTTCTCACGCTACACCACATGGGCCGCCAAGGACCTGTTCGAGGCGGGCAGGAACGCCGGATTCTTCAACCTGTTTGTCCGGCCCATGGCCCGATTCTACAAGCAGTATGTCTGGCACGGCGGGTTCCTCGACGGGGGCACAGGCCTGATTCTGTGCATGCTCTCAGCCTTCAGCGTATTCACCAAATACGCCAAGCTGCACCGGATGAGAAAGAGGCGCTCCAACCACGGAGAACACGGAGGACACGGAGATAAAACATCTTCATAATTTGTTTTTTTCCTCTACTTCTCATCTTCTCCGTGCTCTCCGTGACCTCTGTGGTGAAGAAAAAGTGAGTGGTCAATTGCGCACGCGCCGTAGTAGAACACCCCAACCGGCGCAAGCCAGTACACCTGCCAGGCAACTGCAACGGCTGCGCATGTAAGAATCAGGGGAAAATAGAGCTTCTTTAACGGCCTGACAAACAGCGCCAGCAATGCGCAGGTTGCTAAAACTACGCCCGCCTGAAGCTGCCAGCTTCCCCAAGCTTGTGGAACTCCGAGAAAGAATGCCAATGCAAGAACGCCTATTTGTACTCCAACCAGAAATGTACGGGCTTCGAGCCAGGCCGGCAGCATGCGCCGGCGGCGCTTGATGGCCGGGTTTAGCAGCTTGGCGAAAAAGAAAATCGCAAACAGCGCCGAAATCGCGAATAAATCAACGGCACCGGCTGTCTTCAGATAGCTCCAACCGGCATCACGGATGCGGTAGGCGAGGAAGAAGAACAGCGGGAAGTCCCCGAGGCGAAGCAGCCGGGCAATCTCGCTTCGCTGCGTGAGGTTCGGGTTGGACCACGAGAAGCACTGCCCCTGCGCCCTCGGCGCGTGCGGGCCGTACGGAATCAGCGCAGGCACCTTCCGGTACGCCATGTACTGCTTGCGAAACAGTGCGAACAGCTTGAGCTCTTCACGCCTAATCTGCAGGTAGTAGACCACGAACCACACCGCGAAGTAGGCGGTCGCCACACGCAGGTCGGCTATCATGAGGCACAGCCCGGCATCGATTATGAGGTAGGACAGGTAGAACGGGTGGCGCACGAAGCGGTACGGCCCGCAGACAGTCAGCATCTCGTTCTGGCGAAGGCACCCCTTCGCCCACAGGTGAAGCAGCGACCCGAACGCCAGCAGCGCCACCCCGGGCCAGAAGAGCCGTGGGTCCAGGTGCCCGAAGAGCACGCCCGCCACCGCCAGCGCGAACCGCAGCGCAGGGCGCGTCACAAACCACTTCTTGAGAAGAAACGCCAGCCTCATTACCTGAACACCTTGTGGAACAGCTTGTAGAGAACAGAGCTTTTGAGTTTCATCGCGCCTTTTTCATAGTCCCCCGCCGCGGCGACTGCAACCACGGGTTTTCGCTTCTCATTCATCACGGAATACCATTATTCTGCAGTAGATAGATTCAGATGGTATCAGCCGAGAAGCTTGCGGTCAATCAGAACCCTGGTGTCGGCTCCAGAGCCACTATCCCCAGAAGCACGCCGCATATCCCCAGCGGCGTCGGCAGAAGGGCAACCCACCTGCCTTTCGGCAGTTTCGCAAATGCGCTTCCCGCTGCGAGCCCGCTCAGAATGACAGGCCATGAAACCGCCAGCGTCTCACGGGTCCAGAAGTAGTAGGGGCAGCCTGAGGACATCATGTGAATCCACCCTACGCCCAGAGCAACCAGGAACCATGTCAGGGCGAGCATGTGCTTTCCCGTAATCTTTCGAAGAACCGGCGTCCAGGACAAGACAAACCCAAGGGCAAAAAGCACGAGAGCAGGTATGATGATGAATGCGCTCAAGTAGTAATACCGGCCTTGAAGGTCATCGCCACCTTCGGGTGCGCGGCGCGGCTGTGCCTCCCCCGCCTGCGCCTGCGCGGCAACGGCAAGAAGTAAAGCAATCGCCAGTATGAATGCTGCTTTTCCCACGGCAATTACATTATACTGCACGACAGCCCCTCGGGGCAAAGACAGG
The DNA here is from genome assembly GCA_030669415.1 of bacterium. Classification (GTDB taxonomy): domain Bacteria; phylum Planctomycetota; class SKW154; order SKW154; family DAOVDS01; genus DAOVDS01. The sequence continues at coordinate 506 of DAOVDS010000265.1, read as the reverse complement.
GAACGCTCTGAAGGCAAACTAACCCGCATTTCTCACACCTCTTCAACGTCCGGCGGGCGCTTTCGCTCCACGAACCAAAATCGCTCCGCCGGCGTCATACACTCTGTCACTGCGCCAACGTGCGTCTTTGGCACTTAACCCGGCGCCATTGCGGCTGTTGCACATCTCACCGTCAAACATGTGTGAGAAATGCGGGCTAAGAACATACGCCCGAAAGGATTCGAACCTTCGACCCCCGGTTTAGGAAACCGGTGCTCTATCCACTGAGCTACGAGCGCTCTCTGAACACCGACGAATTCTAACCCCCGCGCCCCGCGCTTGCAACAGGTTTTAGCGCAAACCTCCCAAATATGCGCTCAGATTGACTTGACACGCGCCTGCGCATCGTGATAATGACAAGTTCCAGCGCAAATTGGACAGCAGGAGGTAACACGTGCCGGAGGACGCAATCCCGAAATCGATAGGCGAGTACGAGATAATCCGCTCTTTGGGCAAGGGCGTGATGG
>DAOVDS010000342.1 GCA_030669415.1 bacterium | reverse complement strand
ATGGGCTCCTACGTGAAGCGCATGAGCCAGCTTGTCGCACACATAATCGACCAGGTCTTCTGAGCTGCGGTAGACAGGAAACAGCCGACAGAAACATTTAGCGGCGGAGCTTGCTCCGCGCTCACGGCGAAGCCGGGCTGTCTGCTGATCGAAACCTGGGGACACGATACGGGTTTTTTATCAGAGGGCTTTGACGGGTGGTGCAAGGAAGAGTAAACAGGAAACAGGTATCAGGATTGAGGGGGGGGTGGGAAAGCAGGCAACAGCCAAGCAGCCAATGAAGTGGTGGAAGGATTGAAAGTTGAAGGTTGAATGTTGCAGGTGAATGCATTCATTGCTGCATGTCCAGGATATTGCGTGAGCATGCAATATCTTCGCAGAGTGTCGAATATCATTTCGGGCCGCAGGCGGCGCGGCTAAACCATCCGCGGGCTGAATCCGCCGCCCGGCGGACGCGGCTTTGGAATAATCTGTGGAATCGGTGAAATCGGTGGTTTGGATTTTTGTTACACGGCGAGCAAGCTCGCCCGCTAAACATCCGCGTACTAAAGTACGCGGCTTTGCTTTTCCCCACCAGTAAATGGTGGGGCTTTGGAATTGTCTGTGTTAATCTGTGAAATCTGTGGTTTCGTTTTTTGGCTGCAGCCGCAAGCCGCATCATTCTTCAGGGATTCCCCAAATAACAATGCCGTTGTGTCCTGACTCCAGATTGAGCAGCTCACCTTCGTGTTCAAGGCCCTTGATCTCATATCTCTTGCCGCCCGCAGCCGCCAGCAAACTGACATCTGGGCAAAATGCGGCCGAAAGGACGATTCCCGACTGCGGACTGAGGATGCGCAGGCATTCACCCTTTTGCATATCCCATATCCGGACTTCATTCCCCGTGCTTGCTGACAGGAGCAGCTTGCCGTCTGTACTGAAGCTGACACACGTGACAACGCCAAGCTTTGAGCCAAGTGTGCAATCGGCTCCGCGTTCCTGAAGACCCCGTATTCGCACCTTACCATCGCAGCTCCCGGTTGCCAGCGACTTGCCGTCCGGACTGAATTCCACCGAGAGACTTGCTTCCGAGAACTCGCCGGACTGCCAGACACGCTTGCCCGTTTGCGCGCTCCATAGCGCAAGAGGCTTCTCGTCGCGGGAGACAGACGCCAGCGTTTTCCCGTCCGGACTGACCGCAACCGAGTGGACCCAGGTCGAGTGCCCCTTAATCGGCTTGTCGAACTTGACTTTCTCTTTGAGCTTCTTTTCGAATGCCTGTGCCTTTTGCAGTTCTTCTTCAATCAGGCCGAAGGGGCAGGACCGGCCGGGGAGTTTCGCCTTGATGGCGCAGCAGTCAATTGTCTCAATGAAACTGTCCGGCTTTTCGAGCTTGCGCCGCAGTATGTCCTCGGGAGTCGAAAAAACTACAGTAGGTACCTTGTTGTCCAAATGGCAAAGACCATAGTCAACGTTGGCAAGGCAAAGGCAGATAGCTTCAAGTACCTCGACAACGGGGACATCTGTCAGCTTCATGGCAAGTAAGAGCTTGTCCACTTCCGGGATTTCTTCCGAAACGACGAACTTGACCCCAGTTATATCCCTCAGGAAGCCTAATGCATCTTTAAGAGAAGGCTCAGACAAGCTCAGTGTTACTCTTATTTTATAGAGTCTCTCGGCGAGTCCTTCGAGGATTTCCCACTCATTAACATCAGGTAGTCCCTGCGGCTTTTGCTTGTCATCCTTAATCTCGCTGCCGGGCGCTGCAGCAGCTTGCTTACCAGCGGTCTTTTCAGGCTGTTCCGGGACTTCCCCGGCGGGCGAATCCTGGGCTTGCATGCGAGCTACTTCTGGAGAGGGCAAACTGCTCTTGGATGCTGCAACATCGCCGGCACGCTGAACCAGCAGCACGGACATAAGTACCAGCGCGGCGACAGTCCCGCCAACGACAAGGGGCTTTACAATACTCTTGCTCGCAGTCGCTGCGGTCGATTTTGCGCTTGCCACCTCAGCACCTCTCTTGATACTTGAGAGAAGGTTCTTTTCGAGTGTTTGGCGGAAGACCTCTCTTGGAGCAACCGGCTTGTATCCCTTGGTCAGAAGCAGTTGAAGGTTGTTCTCAAGCAGTTTCTGAGCACTGACGAAAACAACGCCTGTCAGGGTAGCCTGCGATGGAGCCAGCGAGCGCTTCAGCGCGTCCCTCGCCCGCGATAGCATGCGCTCCGCAGCCTTCTCGGTTGATTCAATCTTCCCCGCTATTTCGCGCACCGACATCATCGCCATGTACTTCATCTTGAGGACTGTCCCGTACCTTTCAGGCAGCTCCGCTATCGCGGCGTTTACGCCGTCTATTACTTCCTGATTGGCAAGGAGTTCTTCAGGAGATGGCGGCTGGTTCGGAATCAAGAGATTGTCCTCTGCTCCACCAAGGGTCTCCATTTTCCTCCTCCTGCTTCTTCGAAGAAAGCTTCTTACCTGGTTACTCGCTATTCCAGTAAGCCAGCTCTCTACCTCGCCTTTTTCCCTGGAGTAGCGCTCTACGTCGGCATAGGCATTCAGGTACGTTTCTTGAGTGACCTCTTCGGCGGCCTGCTGGTTTCTGTGCAGCTTGTAATAGATGAAGTTGTAAAGTCTTGTGATGCTGGAGGTATAGAATTTATGCCAGGCGTCCCTATCCCTCTGTTTCAGGAGACAAAGGAATTCCGGTTGAGAGGTTTCCGCGCTCTTCATTAGCTGCCCCTTTTTTTGTTCCCTCCAGTATTATATTTGCCTGACTGCCGAAAATCCCCCTCGTTTTCTGGCAAATTCTTACTCGCGCTTGCAGAAGGGAATGAGATAAGGATTTGTCCGGGCGTAAAACCTGGGGGTTGGTTTTCGCCATGCCATTCTTTCACCATGACTCCCGGCGTGGTGCTTCTAAACATCCGCGTACTGAAGTACGCGGATGGAATTGTCTACTCTTCGGCCGGGGGTGGGCGGTTGGCTGTGTCGTCGCGTGAGATGTCTACCGTAAACCAGCCGAGCAGGAAATCGAGAATCTCCTTCAGGTTTATCGAGAAATCCGCCCCCACGAGCCCGGCGTGCGCGGTGGCCCCCACCTGCCAGAACTTGCGGTCGTAGTCGTCATCGTAGCGCTTGCCCTCATCTCCGAGAAACTGCCAGATGCTCTGGCCGCGCTCGGTATCCACAGGCTTTATGGTGCCGCCGCCGGGTATTATCTGGACGCTTCTTATGTAAAAGCCGGGGATGCCGAACTCCATGACGGTTTCTGACCACGTACCCGCCTCGCGCCCCATGAAGCCGAACCGCGGCCCGCCGTTGAAGAGGCCTCCGCACTGGATGGCCTGGGTAGCCCGGACGTTGGCGAGGGCGCCAAGTCCCACGGAAATGGAGAAGCTGAAGATGTCCACAAAGTCGTTTGCCCTGTCCTTGAAGTACACGCCGACGCCACCGGGTGGGGCAGGGGCCTGGGAGTCCGCCTGTTCTTCAAGAAACGTATAGCTGGGCGGGACAATGATTTCGACCGAACGCAGCCGGCCGGCCGAAGGGAAGCCCACGCAGCCCGCGCATGCAGCGAGAGCCAGCGCGACAATAAGGAATCGGTACACGGGGTTCTCCTTTTTCACACTCTGTCTGAGGGAATCTTAGCAGATGTGTCGGGGCAATTCAACGCTAAAGTCTGACGGTGGTGTCGCCGCTTTCGATTGGCGAGAGCTGTCCGGCCCGGATGAGGTCCAGTAGCGCCGTGGCCGCGGCAGCGTCGAACTGGGTGCCGCTCCCACCCTCGATTTCGCTTATGACTTTCTTCCTGCTCAGGACGCCGCGGTACGGGCGCCGCGAGGTCATGGCGTCGTAGGAGTCGGCAACTGCCAGGATACGCGCCAGGAACGGGATATCTTCCCCGGCGAGGCCATCCGGGTATCCCTTGCCGTCGAAACGCTCGTGGTGGTGGCGCACAATACCCACGATGAGCTT
>DAOVDS010000362.1 GCA_030669415.1 bacterium | reverse complement strand
CGGGTGAGTCACAAGCTTGCCCGGCCGCCCGCTGCTTGGAGGAAACATAGTGAAACTCCCATCTCACAAAAGGTTCATAGCAGACATAGAGTCCGGCGAGGCGAAGGAACTCAAGCCACAGAGCCGGTTTCGATTCGCGTGTCAGTGTTGCGGCGAGTGCTGCCGGAGGGATGTGGACATCCTTATCAATCCGTATGATGTCTTTCGGTTGACCCGCCATCTCAAGATTACGACGACAGAATTTCTTTCCCAGTATGCCACTGAGTACCTCGGTCCTGACAGCCACATGCCTTTGGTAGTCCTCAAGCACACGCAGGCAGGCCACTGCGTGTTCCTGAAAGGCAACCGCTGCTCTATCTGGCGCGACAGGCCAAGCGTGTGCCGACTTTACCCTTTGGGGAAGTTCGTTGGCTCCGATGGAAAGCTGAGATTCTATTTGAACCCTCTGCCGAGGTTCTGCCGTGGGCGCAAGAAGAAGAAATACCGGACTCTGACGCAGTGGTTGAGAAGTTCCGGCTTCTGGGAATACCATCACAACAAGGAATGGTACGAGCACCTTCTGATGGACCTGACTCGTGGCGAGCTACTGAAGAAGTTGCCTAAGCAGGTGCTGTGGCTCATCGCCAAGGTGCTCTACGACTTCGATGACGCACTGCCACGCTTTGAGAAGGCTCTTGGGCAGAAGATTCCAGACGACTGGAAGGGCAAGTCGAAATTCATGGATGAGGTCGTGCGCCAGTTCGTTGACCTGCTCAAGAGACCGGAAACTCAAGGAGACTCTAACAGCCAAGAGAATTCCCGTAGCTGATGCCAGCAAGGACATACGAGGTGTAGTAGTAGCTTCCTAGCCCGGGGAGTTATGAAGTAGTCGAGTCTTGAGATCGCGAAGGTGGGAAATTCCCTTGATTCTCGACTGTCTTAGACCTATAATTTCGTTGGTATTCTGCTTTAACGGAGGCAACAAATAGAATTCTGGCAGAAGCTGATTGTGATTGCAGTAGTTATCTGTGTGGTGATGCTCTGTCTGACTGATTTTGCCGACTCGCCGCGCCATGTAGTTCCAAGAGAGAGGCCGCAAGGCATTGGCGGACATGCATCCTCTGTGGAGCTGGAAGAAGGCATCTATGTGAGCCCGAAGGGCTATATCTATGACACGCACGGCCGCTTGAAGAAGAGCACGTACAGGGATTGCCCCGGCCCCCAAGTGGAATACGAATACAGCTACAACCTTCCTACCATCGAAGATGTCCTTGAAGCCCTTCGCGGCATGGAAGAATCGCCTGAACCTGCGCAGCCGGACCATGTTGAATAGAACACCCAGCGGCAGTGTCCATATCGAGATGCCATAGAGACGCTCCTTCTCGGCTTGTTTGATTATCACAAGATTTTTCTTGACAACGCACTGGGGTCGGGTCATCATCTTTGCCCCCGTACGGGTTGGTAACATCTTTGAAACCACACCTGGGTCCAAGCTGGCGGGGCTCGCAAGTGGTAGTAAGGCAGAGTGGTTCTCGCGTAGAGGGGGAAGTTGCCGATGAGCCTGCCACGTGTGCGCCTTGCGATATTTCTGCTCGTTGTAGTCTGCATCATTCTGGCTGTGTGCCTTTTTGTTGTACTTCAGGGCGGGTCTTCAGAGGCGAGCAGCACCTACCAGATGGATCAAGTCAGAGTAACGCCCCAGGACGCATCCAATCCCGCCGAATGTACCTCAGAGCACTATAAGACGAGAGTGAAGATAGGCAGTCCTGTTTCCGGGCCTGTCAAGAAGGTAGAGAGGAAAGATCAGTAGCTTCTGTTTTGTAAGGAGGTAGGGCAGTGAGAAAGGCGTTAATCGTATTTGTGGCTGTTCTGGTTGCGTCGCTGGCCCTGGCGCTGTATGCGGCAGAGAGCAACACGGTGATAAGTATTCAGGGAGTTTTGACTAACGCGAGCGGTCAGACTGTTACCGACGGCAATTACAAGTTTGAGTTTGGGATATACAAGGTTGCCACGGGTGGCACGGCGCTTTTCACCGAGGTGCACGACAGCGTGTTTGTGAAGGATGGGGTCTATAATGTGCTGTTAGGCGGCCTGACCGCAGGGGGCATAGACGAGGCGTACTTCAGGGACAACTCGTCTACCTGGCTTGGGATAAAGGTCGAGACAGACAGCGAGATGGAACCGAGGATCAAGTTTGCAAGCACTCCGTATGCGTTCCGTGCGAAGTTTGCGGACAATGCTGCCGGGGCGAGGAACCTGCTCCACCCGACAATCGAATTCGGCGAGCCTGTATCCTACAGGTGGGCCTCGAGCAGTTGGAAGGAATATGAGATTGCCTCGGACGAGATGCTCATTGTGACTAACGCCACATACAATGACTACAACGGCAAAATCTATAACAACAGCGCTTTTGCGGAGATTTACATTGACCCCAACAACAAATGCGAGCTTGTGGTCTGGGAGATAACTGAGCTGAAAGGTTCGGCTATCATTCCTCCGAACGGGAAGCTGCGGCTCAAGGTACGCGGCGTATCGAACAACGAGGTCAACGTGCACGGGTACATCGTGCCTGCGGACAGTTCCATAACGCCGGTTGCGCGGATGGTTGAGAGTGGGTCAAGCCCGGCGACGTATCCGGTGCCTGTGGGCAAGACGCTTGTCATAACGCACGCATTCATAGCGGACGGCGTGAACAATTCTTCCAACTACGTAAAGGTGTATGACAACAATGATGCGCTGTACAGCACGATAGTTATGTCTGAGCGCAAGCAGTTGGAAACACCGCTGATGGTGAAGGGCGGATACAAGGTCAAGTACTGCCGCAGAGGCGTCAGTTCGACCTACAATCGCGGGGTAGGTTTCTGCGGATACTTGGTTGATTCCCAGTAGAATCCCAATCGCAGGCCGCCGAGAGGCCGTTCGGAGGTGAGTTCATGTTCCGCAAAAGAACAGTTTACCTGGCACTGCTGCTGGTTTGCATAGTCTTCGTTGTGGGCGGGCCGCTGTCCGTGAGGGGCGAGGAGGCGGTTTCCGCAAATTACATGACGAGGGCGGTGGTAGGAGCCGGCGGAGAGCGTGCGGCGAGCGCGAATTTCAAGACTGTGCTGACGGTGGGCCAGTCCGGGATAGGTGTGACATCCTCGACCTCGTATATCGAGCGGACAGGCTTCTGGGAGACGCTTCCGTATCCGCCACAGCCCCGGCCCTGTCTGACTTACATCAGCAACAGCCTTTCCCCGACATCCTGCGACGCGGGGAAATGGTACTCGTTCAAGATGGATGTTGAGAACGTCGGCAACGAGGATGCGACCCTGTCGACCCAGACGAAGTTTACCTTCATGGATGGCACGCGCACCTTCGTAGCGTACCTGAGCGACCCTGTGACGGTGAAGGTATCCGAGGGAGCGACGCTCAGGTTCAAGCTTGCGAAGGTTGATGCTCTCTTCGATGGCGATGACTACAACCCGGTCGTTTACTTCCACGATGGCAGCCATTATTTCCAGCAGTTGCAGGTTGCAGACACCGTACATGTTGTGGAAACGAAAGAGATTGTCGAGGGAGATGTCACTTGGAGCGGCGTGAAGGAGTTTGGGGCCCTTGAGGTGAAGCAGGGCGCCACGATACATGTTGATGGAGACTTGACGATAATCGCAG
>DAOVDS010000328.1 GCA_030669415.1 bacterium | reverse complement strand
CATCAGGATAAGGGTAGGAATCCACAGCCTGCTCGATGAGAGCTATCTCCTCGGCTACATCGGCGTTGGGCCCCTCTGCTCCAAAGAGCTTCTCACCTGCAAGCGCGAGTTTGATTATCCCCTCAGCCTGAAGGCCCGATTCCTCAAGCAGCGTGGCAGCCTTGTCATGGTAGCCCTGCAGGCTCAGCAGGTTCGCTTCAAAGGCTATTACCAGCGGGTCCCCGGAGCGGTAGGAAGTCGTGAAGGAAGAAAGCGCCTTGTGTGCAGGTCCGTAGCTTGCCGAATCGTAGTGGCTGATTGCGAGTTCCGTGTAGGAGTAGAACTTCCATGACACGTAGGACCTGTAGCCCACAAACACCGCAAGGACCGCAGCAACTGCGGTGATGACATACTGGGCTATGGCGATTCCTCTCAAATTCACTTCCTTGCCCTGCCATAAACTGCTGTCCAGGGTATGGGGCCGATCGAGCGTGAATCGTTAAGCTGCCCGCGGACGTCATTCAGTACGTAAAAGTAGCCGCGCGGCACGGCAATCTCCTCAAGCTGGATGCCCGTAAACGGCACCGCGAGATAGGTCTCTTCTACGGACTCGCCGTTTCTGACAAGTCCTCCGTCGCGCATTGCGACGCGGTCGCCGGGCAGGCCCACCACTCTTGACACAAATATCTCTTCGCCCTTTTGGGTCTGGAACGAAAAAAAGACTATGTCCTCGTGCCTGAAGTCGCCCGGGGAGCGAAAAGACTGGTCAAGCATGTATATCGAGTTTGCCGGAATGGTGGGGGTCATCTGAACCGCTGACGCGGGCAGCATGGTAAACTCGTAGGAGGCCTGGAACCACAGCAGCAGGCCCAGGACTGCAAGAGCAATTATCGCTTTGGCGTATTCTTTGATAATCCACATTACAGACACCACGTCCGCACACGGCTGGCGAAGCGATTACAGCGGGTCGTGTTCCTCGTCCCGTTTCGGCAGCAGGTCAAGGTCCTCTTCCCCGCCATCATCTATCAGACCCGCAAGGTCAAGGTCCAGGTCATCCTCGACAGGCGGCGGGGGAGCGGGGAGGTCCGGTTCATCCCGGATAGATGGCTCTTCCGGGGTAGGCACAGGTGCAGCAGGTTGCTGTACCGGCGGGGCGGGCTCCTGTGGGGGCGCAGCGGGTTCCTGCGCCGGTGGGGCCTTGAGCTCAGGTGCTTCCGGGGAGCCCTCGTCGAAGAGGTCCTGCATTTTTGACATACATTCGGGGCAGTAGTGCTTGGCGCCGACCTCTTCTGCGCGACCGGCAATCAGGTCGGCCTCATCTATCTCTTTTTCGCACAGCGCGCACTTCTTGCTCTCTGCGGGAGATTCGACAACGTGGCTGCCGCGCTCGGCCAGGAAGAACTGCAAGACAGAGAAGCCGAGTCTTATCTGGTCGCCATCCTTGAGCTCAACGCTGCCGGCGGCTTTCTCGCCATTCACATAGGTGCCGTTGCGGGAGCCCCCGTCCTTTATGTAGTAGTGCTCGTTTTCCACTTTCACGACGCAGTGGTTGCGTGAGACTTTTATATCCTTGAGCCTGATATCCGCGTCTTTGGCGCGGCCTATCTGGTAGCTCTTGTTGTCGTCAAGCACGAAGACCTTGTCTTCCTGTTCTTCGCCGAAGAATATCTTGAGGTGGCCTATTGCCATCTCTGTCTCCTTTGTCACAGATACGCACAACAATAATGGATTTTAGAGTGTGGCATGCCGGGTGTCAAGTGTCTAACGTCAAAATTGTTGAGTCTACTGCAAGCAAAACAATCCGGCGAGTTCCCCGACCTCTCGCTTCACGCGCCGCAGGACTGCCGGTTTACCTGCGGAGTTCAAGACGCGCGCGATCATGCCTGCTACCTGTCTCATCTCACGGGGCCCCATCCCCCGCGTGGTAAGAGCGGGGCTTCCTATCCGAACCGCCCCCGGCCCCTTGGGCTCGAATGGCAGGGGCATGCCGTTTACTGTTATGCCGGCCTTTTCAAGCAGGTTTTGCGCCGCCGCGAAGTCAACCCCTGAGCCTTTTAGCTTGAACACAACCATGTGCGTATCTGTTCCACCCGCGAACAGTTTGAACCCAAGGCGCTGGAGTTCCTCGGCAAGTACGGCCGCGTTATGCAGGACTCTGCGCACATGGCTCTTGAACTGCGCCGAGGCCGCTTCTCTGAATGCTACCGCCTTTGCGGCGACAGCATGCATCAAAGCGCCGCCCTGCACGCCGGGACAGACCGCTCTTTCGATAGCATTCTCGAACTTCGCCTTTGACAAAATCAGCCCTCCCCGCGGGCCGCGCAGCATCTTGTGCGTGGTGGTTGTGGCGAAATCCGCGAAAGGGACGGGGTTTTCATGCTGCCCGGCGGCAATCAGGCCGCAGAGGTGCGCTATGTCGCAGAGCAGGTAGGCTCCCACCGAGTCGGCAATCTCGCGGAACTTCGCGAAGTCCACCTTGCGCGGATAGCAGGAGTAACCTGCGATAATCATCCTGGGCTTTCGCCGGCGGGCGAGCCTGGCGATGGCGTCGAAGTCAATCTGCTCGGTCTTGGGGCTCAGGCGGTACGGCAGGCTGCTGTAAAACGCGCCGCTGAAGCTCTCCGGGTTTCCGTGGGTGAGGTGGCCGTAGTCTTCCTGGTGCATGCCGAGTATCTTGTCGCGGGGTTTGAGCGCGGCGAAGTACACAATCTGGTTTGCCTGGGTACCCGAGTAGGGCTCCACGTTTGCGTACTCTGCCCCGAAGAGCTTCTTCGCGCGCTCCTTTGCCAGGAGCTCGATGCGGTCCACAACGCCGCAGCCGCTGTACTCGCGCTTGCCCAGGGGGCCCTCGGCGTACTTGTTGGTGAGAATCGAACCCTGGGCTTCGAGGACGGCGCGGCTGGCGTAGTTCTCGGAAGCTATCATGGGAAGAGTCTGGAACTGGCGGGCCCGCTCCTTCTCAATCAGGCTGGCAACCTGCTTGTCGGCCGACGTTAGTGGTGTTGAAAACCAGTCGCTGTTCAAGATGTATCTCCTTTCGGAGCCAATCGGGCCGCCGAGCTGGACTCTCAGAAAGGGCGCGCGTCAAGCCCCATCTTCCGTCGGATATCGCGGGCGATTGCAGCAAGCCTCTCGGGCGGGACCGGGGCAATGTCCTCGGAGACTATGGGTGAGTCGGGTGAGTAAAGCTGTATCAGCCGCGGCCGTATCTTCCCGATTGCCTGAAGCCAGCTATCAAACGGCGGCCCTTCACACGTTTGAATGCCCCCGGCGACCATCACCGTCTGGATACACGGCGCATCGAGCCTGCAGAGATATTCCACAATCTCATCAAGCTCGATTGGTGCCACCGGCCTGTTCACCTCGTGCAGCATGGCGTTGTCGCCCGCATCAAGCTTGAATATGGGAAAATCTATGAGTTCCACCGCCTCGAGCACATCCCCTCTTGTAAGCTGGGTAGAGTTGGAGAGAAGTGCTATCGGCGTGCCTGCCGAGAGCCTGTCGCGCACGCGGCGCACAGCTTGCACAATCTCCAGGAACTGCGGGTGTATGGTCGGCTCGCCGTTGCCTGCAAAGGTGATGTAGTCAATCAGCGGACGCTCCTTGAGGCGCGCCTCCAGGGCGGTCGTGACTTCGTCTGCCGTGGGCAGCTCGTACTGTCCCACGTGCGTGGGGCCGTAATGGCAGTATATGCAGTTGAACGTGCATACCTTCTTGTCTACGGGCGAGAGGTTTATGCCCAGCGACCTGCGCAGTCTCTTTGATGCTATCGGCCCGTAGACGAAGCCTTTTTGCATTGGGATAAACGGCACTTCAGCCACCTCATGAAAGAAGCGTGAGGAATCATTATAAATCGCTGACGGAAAGGTTCCAGAAGAAAAACAGTATCAGAGAAGCTTGTCGGTCCTGCAGTGTGTGTAATTTCTATCGAACCACAGATTAACACAGATTTACACGGATAATTCCCAAAGCCGCGGGCTTCAGCCCGCGGATGTTCTTTTAGCCGCGTTGCTTGCTGCGCGTGTCTCTTCTCTTCAACCACGGATTAACACAGATTTGCAGTCTAACCCCGCCGCCTGCGGCACGGAATGAAAACCACCTCGCCCCGCAGCCAATCCCATGCCATCTGGATTATATTGCAGAATTCTGCAATATAATCTACAATGCAAAAATAGCGCGAGCCAGCGTCAAACCCGTTTGTCGCTTGACCTACATCCTCCCACCTAATTTATGTTGCAAAATTCTGCAATATAATCGCCAGCGTGCTGCCAAATCAAAATGCAAAAAGCAAAATGTATCCGAACCTGAAGCAAGTACCAGCGTAGAGTATCAATGTGCTGTTGCAAGCTGTTGTTTTG
>DAOVDS010000397.1 GCA_030669415.1 bacterium | reverse complement strand
AAACACCCGCCTGAAGCGGGAGGCGAAGAAGCTTTTCAGGGAGGTTGTCAAGCTCGACCCCAACCACAAGGGTGCGCGCGAGGCGCTCGGATACAAGCTGCACAAGGCCAAGTGGCTCACAAGAAGAGAATACGAAAAAGTTGTGATAAGCGAGGCCGAGCGCAAGCGCCTGGCCGAGATTGAAGAGCTCCAGCGCAAATATCTTGCAGAAGAGGATACTGCTGCACGCAGGCGGCTCCATAGCGAACTCAAGAAGCGCAGGTTCAGCAAGCCGTTCGAGTTTTGTGAAAAGGTGTATAAGTGGAACAAGGCGCCGAGGGGGCTGATAAAGGATAAGCCGCTTGAGCTCAACAAAGACAAGTACCCGGGCAAATACACAATTTGCGTGCCGAACAACTACAATCCGTGGAATGAGTATCCGTTCATTGTGTTTCTGCACGGTGGCGGACCCGGGGTCGGCGATGGGAAGCACTACCTCTACTGGTGGTATCCGGAAGCGACGAACCGCGGTTACATTATGGTGCTGCCGACAGTGCTCAAGAAGGTCTCATGCGCGTGGAACGACCCGACGGAAGAAAAGTATGTGCTGACAGTTATCGAGGAGATGAAGCGCAACTACCACATTGATACGGAGCGCATCTACTGCTGCGGGCACTCGATGGGCGGCGGGGGCTGCTGGTACATCGGCACGCGCAATGCACACATTTTTGCCGCGATAAACCCCAACTCAGGATTTCTGGGCCAGGGCACCCGGCTGGGGAATCTGCACTCAACACCGACCTATATTATCCACGGCAACAAGGACCCGAAGGTAAGCGTTGAGAACTCGCGCCGCGCTGCCAAGCGCCTGAAAGCACTGGGTTACGAATACGTTTACCGCGAACTGGACATTCCCGGCCACGGCGTGCCGCTCGAGGAGCGCAACAAGGCACTGGACTGGCTTGAGGGCAAGCGCTTAAAGCGAGCGAAGCGCCGCAAGGCTGGATAAGAACCAGTCGGGGCTGAGGAATCTCTGCATTTCGAGGATATAGCCGTTGGCCTGCGTTTCAACACCAGGTGTCATTTGAACTTGAGCACTTCCACCTTGTCGCTTCCTTCCTTGATTCTTACGTAGCTGTTTACCGGCACATCCTTGAATTTCTGGACGGTGAGTTTCTTGTTTGGCCAGCGGACTTCAACGAAGTCAATCTTCTCTGCTTTTCCGAGGCCGAAGTACGCCTCGGGCGGGTTCTGGTGGCCGCAGTGCCCCGCCCCGCCGCGAAGCTCGCGCACCTGAGTGATGCCGCCCGCTTTGACAGTAACGCGCGCGCCGATTGCGCTGCGATTGCTGCCGTCTTTTCCCGAACCTTCAAGCAGGATGCAGAGGTAGTTGTTCCTGTTTCCCGCCTTATTCTCGAACAGCGCGGCGTGGGCGGTTTTTCCCTCTCTCTTCTCTTTCGGAAGCCTCGCAAAGGAGCGCCCGACAAGGATGTCCACATCACCGTCGCGGTCGAAATCACCCAGGCTCAAGCCGCCGCAGCCTTCCCAGTCGAAGCCGCACTTGTCAGTAACGTCGGCGAAGGTCCCGTCCCCTTTTTGCTGATAGAGTTTGAGGTACTGCCCGTCGGGGTAGTCGCTGCTTGCGACAAGCAGGTCGAGCCTGCCGTCGTTGTCGAAGTCGAGCCAGCCTGCGTGCAGGTCGCCCTCGTTCCAGCTTTCGGGGTTCTTGTGCCGGCGTTTTATCGCCTCTGGCATGCGCTTGAAGACGAAACTTTTTGCCTTGCCGAGGTTCTTGCAGAGCATGGAGCGGTCGGACGAAGAGCCTGCCCAGGAGTGGCATATCTCCGCGATAAAGACATCTATGTCGCCGTCGTTGTCGAAGTCGGCGCAGGCGGCGTCAAACGTGTTGCCGTTAGAGCGAAACGGCTTTTCATCCTCGCGCTCGCTGCCGTAGCGTTTCTTGAAGAAGTCCTTGGTTTTCTGCGGGTACTTGCCGCTTTCATCCTCGTCGCCGTCTATGTGGGTCTTTTCGCCGACCTCGACGAACTTCGCACCTCCCCTGTTTTCCCACAGCATGTTCCACTGCCTGCCGTAGGCGCACACGAGCAGGTCCTGCCAGCCGTCGTTGTTGTAGTCAAGATGGGTTATGCCGTAGGTGGGCCGTGAGGAGTCGCGCTTCCCGGGCTCCGCAACCGTCATCAGTCCGAGCTTCTCGGTGACTTCCTCGAATTTCCCACCGTCTTTGCCGCGGTAGAGCCTTTCGGGATAGCATTCAAGCTGTCCGTATATGCGGTACCAGTTGCCGGTGAAGAGGTCGAGCAGCCCATCGTTATCGTAGTCGAGGAAGGCGCCCGCGCAAATCGTCTCGGAGCGCTTCTCCATGCCGGAGCCATCGAGTTTTTTGAAGATGCCTTTGCCGTTATTGAGCAGGATTTCGCATCTCAGCCCATCGTCGGATGCGCCCGGCTTCTCGAAATCGTTGTAGCGGCTCAGGAAGGCGTCCATGTCGCCGTCGTTATCGACATCGCCGAAGAGAAGAAAGTTGGGCATGCGTTTGCCCGCCGCATCCGCAAGCAGGGACCTGGCGGTAAAATCAGTCAGAGAGCGCAGTCCCTCCTCGCCGGCCTTGTTCAGCAGCAGCTTCAGCTCACCAGCCTTGTTGCCCAGCACGAAGACATCGAGCCAGCCATCTCCATCCACGTCAGTGAAACTGACCCGTTTTGCGGCAAACTTGTCAAGACCGAGCTTCGCAGAAAGGTCCACAAAAAACGGCTCGTCCGCTTTCTGAGGTGCCGGTTCCTGCGGCAGCGCACGGCAGGCAAGTATTAGCAGCACAACAACAACGCCAGACAGGGCTCCTGCAAGTGATTTCATTATCGTTCCCTCCGA
>DAOVDS010000332.1 GCA_030669415.1 bacterium | reverse complement strand
AACCGCATAGAGAGGTATTTGGTTGCGTCCAATATGTTTGATGCGCTATACTGGGCTTCAAGGCGGTATCTGTTGCGGGGAGAAGACGGATGAAGAAGCTGATAGTTGCGAGTTTTCTTACAGCACTCTGCGTGCTGGCGTACGCTGATACGATACACCTGGTCGATGGCAAGAAGCTCGAAGGCAAGATAATCAAAGAAACCGACGACATGATAGTGCTTGACACCGGCAGGGAGAAGATACCTATCCAGAAGGAGGTGATAAGGAAGATTGAGCGTGATTCGCCCGCGCCCAAGCCTAAGCCCAAACCGAAGCCGGCCGAGGAAGAGAAGCAGGAACTCTCCGAGGAGCAGCGGAAGGAAGCAGATGCGATAAAGAAGGTCCATAAGAAGTGGATGAGCGACCGCAAGAAGATACGCTGCAAGAAATGCAAGGGGCACGGAAAGCT
The DNA here is from genome assembly GCA_030669415.1 of bacterium. GTDB lineage: Bacteria > Planctomycetota > SKW154 > SKW154 > DAOVDS01 > DAOVDS01. The sequence continues at coordinate 3,817 of DAOVDS010000332.1, read as the reverse complement.
GATTTGTCCCGCGTGCAAGGGCACGGGCAAGTATGTCCTGCGCGAGCCGTATTCGGGCAGGATAATCCGCTCCGAGAAGTGCAAGTACTGCGACGGGAACAAGCTTATCATTTGCCCCAAGTGCCGCAACGGGCTCAGCCCCAAGTATGCCGAGAAGGTGTTTTGGACAATACTCTCGCCGCAGCGCAAGAAGGCGCTGGAGAAGGAACTGGGCTCGAAGGAGCAGTTTCTGGAATGGCTCTACAAGGCGTATCACGGCGAAGTGGGCAAGCACAAGGACCTCGCGGGCAAGATTCAGTTTATCGACCACAACAAGTACGTCTCGTTCGAGATACTCAAGTACGAGTTCAACGAGGACTTGACCGAGGCGACAGTGTCTGTGCGCCTCAAGAAGAGCCTCAGCCAGAAGAAGGAAGACAGGATTGTCGAGCATCTGCGCTGGGTCAAAGACGGCGACAAGTGGTATCTGGACCCTATAGGAAAATGACTCGGGCTAATAGTTTTCGGGGAAAAAGTAGTCCTCGAAGTCCTCTTCCTCCTCTTCTTCCTCCGGCCAGCGGGTGAGGACCTCGGCCTCGCCGGGCACGAGCAGCATATCGCCCGGTTCGAGGCTCGGCTTGGCCTTCTCCTTGGCGGCCGCTTCCGGCTTTGTCAGGGGGAACATCTCGAGCGCGGTCCCCGGCTCGGTGAACTTGCGGTCAATGTAGGCGAGCCCCATCTGGTAGCCTTCCACAAGCATGGCGCTTGTGACCCAGCCCACGTGCCTGGCGCGCTTGCTCGCCACCGGGTCACCCGTGTGGAGTGTGCGCACATCCTTGTCCAGCAACTGCCAGCGGACGATTTCCATCCTGCGCGTGGGTTCCTTTTCGAGCAGGGCCCTGCGCCCCACGAAGAAAGGCTTGTGGAACTTGACGAACGCGCCGTAGCCCGCCTCAATAGGCGACACGTTGAACCGCCCCGCGAGCTCATGCCCGTAGAGCGGCAGGCCCGCCTCGGTGCGGGTGGAGTCCCGGGCACCCAGGCCGCACGGGAGCAGGCCGAAATCCTCGCCCTTTTCGAGCAGGGTGTTCCAGAATTCCGGCGCCGCATCCCAGGGCACGTAGACCTCGTAGGCTATCTTCTCGCCGGTGTAGCCCGTGCGCGCCACCAGTGTCCGCACGCCGGCAAGCTCTGCCCACGTGTGGGTGGCCCACGGCAGGATGTCCAGGCTTCGCCGGGTGGCCGGGTCGTCGGTGAGCGACTTGAGCAGGTCCAGTGACATGGGCCCCTGGAGCGCGAGGTTGACCATGCGGTCCGCGCCTGTTGCCGGGTCCTTGAGGTTGCGAAGCTCCACCTCGCCTTCAATATCCCGCGAGGTAATCTCCCTGTCAAGCAGGTACTTGTGCTCGTTTACCCCTGTAAGCCATGCCCACATCTTGTCCGTGTTGGAGGCGTTTACCACCATCCAGAACCGCTCCCTGTTGAGCCGGTAGGTGAACGTATCGTCGATGACGCTGCCATCGGGGTCGCAGCAGTACGCGTACATCGCCTGCCCGTCGCGCATGAACGGCACGTAGTTGGAGAGAACCGTATCGAGGAACTTCTCGGCATTCGGGCCCCTAATCTCAAAGAGGCCCATGTGCGAGACATCGAAAAGGCCGGCAGTCTCGCGGACCGCCTTGTGCTCCTCCGATACGCGGGTGTACCAGACAGGCATCTCCCAGCCGGCGAAGGGCACGATAAAGCTCTTCTTGGCGAGCTTGCAGTGCTCCTCGAACAGCGCGGTCCGCTTCAGGGGTGCACCTTCCGGGTCAGACCACTTGAACTCTTCCTTCCGGGTCTTGGGTGCCAGTTCGAGCAGCTTCGACTGCCCGGCGAAGTAGTGCTTCGACAGCCCGAACGCCTCCGGGTATTTCTCTGCAAGCTCCGCGGTCGCCGGGCGGCTTTTTGAGTAGTCGGGCAGGTCACTGTCCTTGCGCAGTTTCTGCAGCGACTCGAACGCCTTATTAACTGCGGCATCCTTCGGGTCGGACACAGCTTCGACGACGACCGGGCCTTCAATCTTTTTTCTTACGTCATCTTCATCGAAAATCACGTACCCGTCCGATACTGCTCGAAGGTAGAGAAGGACATCCGACGCCTCCTTTTCGCCGGGAAGGAGGAGATACCTGTCCCGTCCGCGCTCATCGCGTTCGAGGCGGCAGAGTGCGACGTCGGCGAAGCCGCTGCCCGACTTGTCCAGCAGGAATGCAAGCAGAACCTTGCCGTTTTCAAGCTTTGAGACATCCGCCGTGCAGACGCCCTGCAGGAACTGCGTGGCCCGGATACCTGTAACTGTAATGCCTGCGACTTCAGTATCTGGAGTATCCAGGTAATAGAACGGGTAGTCGCTTTGGGTTTTCTCGCCCACGTCACCCGGGAAGGCGCTGCAGAGTTCGGCAACTTCCCTGCGCACTTCGAGCAGGATGTCCAGGTCGATTTTTCCGCGCCCGACATTCCCCGAAGTCTCAATGTAGCTAAACGGGTGGATATTCGCAAGCACGCGGGCCACCAGCCCGGCTATTTTGGCCATCTCGGCCTTGCCCATGCCTCGCTGCGTGACCCACGTCGTGCCCAGCCTCACCGCCGTCGGGTGGGCCGCATCATCATCATCCATTATCGTGTTCTTGTTCATCGTGATGTGGCACAGGTCGAGTATCCGCGAGGCAATCTCGCCGGTAAGCGTAACGCCGGTGGCGGTCTTGATTTTTTTGAGGTCCACGAGGCACATGTGGGTATCAGTGCCGCCGTAGGCAAGTGTAAGCCCTTCGCCTTCAAGCGCTTCTGCCAGGTGCCGGGCGTTCTCGGCCACCTTCTTCATGAGCGTCTTGAACTCGTCCGACTGCGCGATTTTGAATGAGACAGCCTTGGCCGCAATCTGGTGGATATGCGGGCCGCCCTGCTCGCCCGGGAACACGCCCGCGTGCATCATCTCAGCCACTTCGGGATGCGCAGTTACCAGGCACGCGCCGCGCGGGCCGCACATGGTCTTGTGGGTCGTAAAGCTGATTATGTGCGCATGCTCGATAGGGTTCGGATACGTCCCGGCAACCGCCATGCCCGCGGTGTGCGCGATGTCTGCAAGCAGTATTGCGCCGGCCTCGTCCGCAATCTCGCGGAACTTCGCAAAGTCAGGCGCCCACGGGTAGGCCGAATACCCCGCGATAATGAGGTGCGGCTCATGCTCCAGTGCAAGCTCGCGTATCTTATCGTAGTTGAGCCTGCCTGTCGCGCGGTCAACCTCGTAGGGAATCACATCGTAGTTCTGGCCGGAGCGGTTGGCGTCCGAGCCGTGGGTGAGATGCCCCCCGTGCGTGAGGTCAAGCCCAAGAACCACATCACCCGGTTGGAGAAACGCATCATAGACCGCGTTGTTCGCCGCCGCCCCGGAAAGCGGCTGCACGTTGCAGTAAATCTGCTCCGCCGGTACGTTGTCGGTGGCGAAAAGCTCCGCAAGACGCTTCTGTGCCAGCGCCTCGACGAAGTCGCAGAACTCGGTGCCCTTGTAGTAGCGCCTGTCGGAGTAGCGCCTGTGGTGGGTCATCATGTGGCCGTAGTCAAGCAGCAGCTCGCGCTCGTACTCGCTCTGTCGCGGAGAGGGATACCCTTCGGCGTAGATGTTGTTGAAGACCGAGTTGAGCGCGGCGCGCACCGGCGGCGGGCAGATGGACTCCGAGGCGATAAGAATAATCTTGTTCGCCTGTCGCTCCTCTTCGAGGTCGATGAGTCGCGTTATGTCGGGGTCCGCCTCCGCAAGCGGCGTGTCAAACACATATCTCTTGGCCATCATTACCTCCGT
>DAOVDS010000033.1 GCA_030669415.1 bacterium | reverse complement strand
GGGCACAGGTGCCCTTTATGCGTCCGCCTGTGCTGGCCGAGGATGAAACCCCCATGTTCCCCGTCGTCAAGCACGCCGTGCAGTGGCTGGCGCAGCACGAGAGCTACGAGCCTGACCTGGTTGTCCTGCTGCAGCCGACTTCGCCTCTTCGCAGGGTAGAGCACATTGACGAGGTGATAGAGCTTGTGCTGAGTTCCGGCGCCGATTCAGTGGTGAGCCTGTGCGAGGCAGAACATTCACCTTACTGGATGCAGGTTGTGGATAGCGAAGGCATGGTTAGGCCGTTCATGGACACCAAGGAGGAACACTCGCACCGCCAGAACCTGCCAACCGTATACAGGCTCAACGGCGCTGTTCTTGTCACGAGGCGTACAGTTCTCAACCAGGGCAGGCTTCTGGGCGAGAACACCCGGGCGTACATAATGGACAGGGAAGTCTCGGTTGACATTGATAATGAGATAGATTTCCAGTTGGCGGAAATGCTGATTGGGCGCAGACAGGGCGCCGAAGGAACTCAAGCCTGACCCCCGGAAGCGTCGCGGACTTGCAGGCAGCCGCCCTTGCAGGTTCGGGAGACACGCCAGCGCTCTTCTTGATTTCACTGCTTCTCCGTGCATACACCTCACGCCAATGAGTATGGCAAGCACTTTTTTAGACTTTTTAAACGTTTTTAACATATTGGCGTTGACAAACCTTAACATGGCGTGTATAATATATAGAGGTTGTTTAAGGAAAGAAATTGTGATAGCGCTGGATGCGATTCTGATTGGGGAGCGTGTTGTGGGACACGGTTGTTCCGTCTTTGTTGTTGCTGAAGCGGGCGTGAATCACAACGGAGATTTGGCGCTTGCGAAGCGCCTCGTGGATGCGGCCGCACAGGCGGGGGCCGATGCGGTGAAGTTCCAGACTTTCAAGGCGGAAAAGGTGATTTCCCGACAAGCCCCGAAAGCTCAATACCAGTTGGAGACGACCGGGGCCGGCGAGTCGCAACTGGAGATGGCAAGGCGTCTGGAGCTGCCCTTTGATGCGTTTCGAGAGCTCCAGGCCCATTCTCAGGCCAGGGGCATTCTCTTTATGTCGAGTCCCTTTGACGAGGAGAGCGCTGACTTCCTCGATGAGCTGCGGGTGCCGGCATTCAAGGTTGGGTCAGGCGAGGTGACTAACTGGCCTTTTCTCGAGTACGTTGCCCGCAAGGGAAAGCCCGTTATTCTCTCTACAGGGATGTCGTACCTCACCGAGGTTGGTGAAGCACTCAGGGTAATCCGCGAAGCAGGCAACAACCAGATTGCGCTGTTGCACTGCGTTTCCAGTTATCCGGCGGACCCGGCGGATGCCAACCTGCGGGCAATGGATACAATGGCTGAGGTTTTCCACGTGCCTGTGGGGTACTCCGACCACACACCCGGCATTGAGGTGGCGCTCGCGGCGGTGGCGCTGGGCGCGTGCATAATCGAGAAACACCTTACGCTCGACAGGAGCTTTCCCGGGCCTGACCACAAAGCTTCACTTGAGCCGGAAGAGCTCAAGGCAATGGTGGAAGGCATCAGAAAAATCGAACAAGCGCTTGGCAGCGGCATCAAAGCGCCGAGGAAATCTGAGCTGGGCCTCAGGCACGCGGCCCGCAGGAGCCTTGTGGCTGCGCGCGACATTCCGGAAGGGGCTCGGATTCAAGCTGACAGCCTAACTGCCCTGCGGCCTGCAGGTGGGATTGGGCCAAACCTGGTCTCGCAGGTGGTTGGAAGAAAAGCTGCCCACTCTCTCAAGGCGGGAGATATGTTGAAATGGGAAGACCTCAAGTAAGAAGTATCGGAGTTGTCACAGTGGCGCGGTCCGACTACGGCGCCTGCCTGCCGGTCCTTCGCCTTGTTCGGGATGACAGCGCGCTGCATCTGCACCTGATGGTTTCGGGCATGCACCTGTCGGGCGAGTTCGGCTTGAGCGTCAAGGCAATCGAGCAGGATGGCTTCGAGATAGCACAGCGCATAGAGATGCTTGTGCCTTCTGATTCACCTGAAGGTATCGCCAGGTCGATGGGGCAGGGGGTGATTGGCTTCGCCCGGGCTTTTGCCGAATTCAAGCCCGACCTCCTGCTGGTGCTGGGCGACCGCTTCGAGATGCACGCGGCGGTGGCGGCATCGCTGCCCTTCAAGATTCCGGTTGCGCATATCCACGGCGGGGAATCCACCGAGGGCGCGATAGACGAAGCGCTGCGGCACTCAATCACAAAGATGAGCCACCTTCACTTCGCAGCGACTGAGCACTACGCCAGCCGCATCATCCGAATGGGTGAAGAGCCGTGGCGTGTCGTGGTCAGCGGGGCACCAGGCCTCGACAATCTGCGCAGTATGAAGCTGCTCAGCCGCAGCGAACTTGCGCGGGAATTCGGTATTGACCTGACAGAGAACACGCTTCTTGTTACCTGTCACCCGGTGACGCTCGAGTACGAGAAGACCGAGTCACAGGTACGGGAACTGCTGTCGGCTCTCGATGACTCAGGAATGGCTGTTGTCTTTACTTGCCCCAACGCCGACACGCGCAGCCGCGTGATTTCCCGCATGATTGGGGAGTTCGCAGCCCGGCACCAGAGCTCCCGTGTTGTGAAGAACCTCGGCACACGGGGGTACTTCAGCGTGATGAGCCACGCGGCGGCTATGGTTGGGAATTCATCTTCCGGGATTATTGAGGCCCCGTCGTTGAAGCTTCCCGTGGTGAACGTGGGCAATCGCCAGCGGGGACGCGTGCGCGCAAAGAATGTCATTGATGTCAGTTGCAGCAGGGCTGAGATTCTGGAAGGAATCAGAGAGGCGGTCTCTCCAGAGTTCCGCCGGGGCCTCTGCGACCTGGTCAATCCCTATGGTGATGGGCACGCGGCGAGGAGAATTGTGGAAAAGCTCAAGGAAGTAAGTGTGGATGAGAAGCTTCTGCTCAAGCGCTTCCATGAGCCGGGCGCAGGGGGTTGACCGGCATGAAGAAGGTGATTGGCCTTGGCGCGGGCGGGCATGCGAAGGTTGTCATGGAAATCCTGCAGCTTGCGGGAGGGTATGAGTTCGTGGGGCTGCTGGACCCCAACGAGAACCTCTGGGGTGCCAGGATTCTGGGAATACCCGTGCTGGGAGGTGACGAGCTTCTCCCGGAGCTTCACCGGCAGGGCGTGGGCCACGCTTTCATCGGCCTCGGCGGGGTGGGTGATAACCGGCCGCGGATGCGACTGTACAACAGAGCAGTAAAAGAGGGCCTCGAGCTGGTGAGCGCGCTTCACCCCCGGGCTGTTCTGTCCGCCTCGGCGCAGTTGGGGCGGGGGGTGGCCGTCATGGCCGCGGCTGTCGTGAATGCGGGAGCCCTGCTCGGCGAGAACGTGATTGTAAACACGGGAGCGGTTGTAGAGCACGACTGCGTGATTGGGGACCACGTCCACATCGCGACAGGTGCATGTCTGGCGAGCGCCGTGCGTGTGGGTGAAGGTTCGCATGTCGGCGCGGGGGCCTGCGTGCGACAGTGCGTTCGGATAGGGCGAAACGCCGTTGTCGGGGCCGGCGCCGTGGTCATAGATGATGTGCCGGACAACACGGTTGTGGCTGGCGTGCCTGCCAGTGTCTTGAGGAGCACGCGGGAATGATGGCAGAGCTTGAACAGTTCCTGGTAGGTCCGGACACCACCATCCGCGACGTGTTAGCCTGCATGGACCGCAACGCGAAGGGCATTGTGCTGGTGGCACACAAGGGGCGCCGCTTGCTCGGCACAGTCACCGACGGCGACATCAGGCGTGCGATTCTACGTGGAATCGACCTGTCAAGCAAGGTGGCCGTGCTGCTGGAGCACAAGGCACAGACCCCTCACGCGCGTCCCGTCACTGCGCCCGCGGGGACAAGTCCCGGCCACCTGTTTCGATTGATGAAACAGCACGGCATACGCCATATTCCCCTGCTGGATGAAGATGGGCAGATAGCAGACCTGGTCATGCGGGAAGACCTGCCGGAGCCGGAAGCGCTGCCGGTGACTGCGGTCATCATGGCGGGCGGGCACGGCACGCGCCTGCGGCCGCTTACGCGGGATATTCCGAAACCCATGCTTCCCGTCGGCGGGCGCCCCATATTGCAGTGGATTGTCGGGGGACTGCGCGACGCGGGGGTCCAGCGCGTGGTAATTACCACGCACTACATGGCCCACGTCATCACAGGCCACTTCGGCGATGGAAAGAACTTCGGTGCGGAGATTGAGTACATTCATGAGGAGAAGCCCTCAGGAACACTCGGGCCTCTGCGGCTGCTCAAAGCGTGGAACAAGCCCGTGCTTGTCATAAACGGCGACATCCTGACCCGGGTGGACTTCAAGAAAATGCTGGAGTATCACCAGAAGCGCAGGGCAGCGATGACTGTCGCCCTGTGGGACTATCACATCCGGGTTCCGTACGGGATTGCACAAATGGAGGGCGAGAGGATTCGAGGCATGGTCGAGAAGCCTTCGCGCCATTTCTTTGTCAATGCCGGTATCTACCTTCTGGCCCCGTCGCTGCGAAGCTGCGTGGTTGAGAGCAAAATGACCGACATGACCGACCTTGTCTCTCACCTGGTCCGGGACGATGAGGTGGTGGTCGGCTTCCCGGTGATGGAGTACTGGATTGATGTGGGACAGTTGAAAGATTACGAGCAAGCTCAGGAGGATGCGGGAAATGTCATTTGACTGGTCCGGCAGGCGGGTGCTGGTAACGGGTGCGGGCGGCTTCATAGGCAGCCACCTGACGGAACAACTCGTGGAACGCGGAGCCCGTGTGCGGGCGCTTGTCAGGTACAACTCCACGGGTCTGTGGGGGTGGCTTGACTGGTCCGCCGCGAAAGACGAAATAGAAGTTGTCCCCGGCGATGTCATGGACCGGGACTGCGTGCACCGCGTCGCTGACGGTGTGGATGTAATCTTTCACCTGGCGGCGCTTATCGGCATCCCCTATTCCTACGAGGCGCCGCAATCATATCTTCGCACAAACGTCGAGGGAACCCTCAACATCCTGAGAGCGGCGCAGGAAGCGGGCGTTGAAAGAGTCGTGCACACCTCGACAAGCGAGGTCTACGGGACGGCCCGATACGTTCCGATGGATGAGAAGCACCCGCAGCAGGCGCAGTCTCCCTATTCGGCCAGCAAGATTGCGGCGGACAAGCTGGCGGAGTCCTTTTATCTTTCTTTCGGCCTGCCTGTGGTGACTGTGCGCCCGTTCAACACTTTCGGCCCTCGCCAGTCCGCGCGGGCTGTTATTCCGACAATGATAATCCAGGGGCTCGCGAACTGCCCGGTGCGCCTTGGCAGCCTCTCGCCCACGAGAGACTATACATACGTCTCAGACACCGCGGCGGGCTTCATCCTTGCCGGGCAGGCGGATTCGGCCGTGGGCCGCGTGATAAACCTGGGCTCGGGCCGCCAGATAAGCATAGGCGAGCTGGCAAAAATGATTCTGCGGGAAACAGGGTCCGGGCAGGAGATTATTGCGGAAGAGAAAAGAGTGCGGCCCCCGAAGAGTGAAGTCAGGCAGCTCGTGGCCGACAGCACGCTGGCGAGGGAACTCCTGGGCTGGCGGGCCCGGCACTCACTGGAGGAAGGCCTGCGTCTTACTGTTGAATGGTTCAGGGAAAACAGGGAGAGGTATCGGCCCGGTGAGTATGCAGTCTGAGCCAGGCGCGCCTGTGCCCGAAGGGGTCATCCCCCTGAGCGTGCCTGAAATCCGGGGCAACGAGCTCAAGTACACAAGGGAGTGCCTGGACTCCGGCTGGGTATCCTCGGCAGGCGCGTTTGTGGACCGTTTCGAGCAGGCAGTTGCCGGCTACCTCGGCGTGAAGCACGCGGTGGCCACCGTCAGCGGTACTGCCGCTGTGCATATCGCACTGCTTGTTGCGGGCGTGGCGCCTGACGACGAGGTGCTGGTGCCTACCCTTACATTCGTAGCCCCGGTGAACGCCGTGCGCTACGTCGGGGCCTGGCCCGTGTTCATCGATGCCGAGTCGGCTCACTATCAGATGGACCCGGCGAAGCTCGCGCGCTTCCTCGAAGAGAAATGCCATGGAGTGCAGGGGGCTCTCTGCAACAAGGCGACAGGCCGCCGTGTGCGGGCGGTTCTTCCCGTTCATGTACTCGGGCACCCGTGCGATATGGACACGATAATCGAGGTCGCGCGCAGGTACGAGCTGACAGTCATAGAAGATGCCGCCGAGAGCCTCGGGTCGGAGTACAAAGGGCGCAGGGCGGGCAGCCTCGGCGACATCGCGTGCCTGAGTTTCAACGGCAACAAGATTATCACCGCAGGTGGCGGGGGCATGCTTGTTACCAGCAGCGACGCCTGGGCGCAGAGGGCGCGCTACCTCACTACACAGGCGAAAGATGACCCTCTGGAGTACATCCACGGCGAAATCGGCTACAACTACCGTCTCACAAATATCCAGGCTGCCATTGGCCTGGCACAGATGGAGAAACTGAACGAGTATGTCCAGGCCAGGCGCGCCCGTGCGAGGCAGTATGACGAGCTTCTGCAAGATGTGCCCGGGATAGGGTTGCCCGGGGAAGCTCCCTGGGCGCACTGGAACTACTGGCTCTACACAATTCTCATCAATGAGAAAGAATGCCGCGTAACCAGCCGGGAGCTGATGCGCCGGTTAGAGCGGGCGGGAATTCAGAGCCGGCCGCTGTGGCATCCGGTTCACAGTCTGCCGCCATACAGGGCTTGCGAGGCTGTCGGGGGCGAGGTTGCCGAGCTGCTGTACTCGCGGGCCCTGAGCCTCCCCTCCTCGGCCGGGCTGTCGAGCCGGCAGTGCTCATTCGTCGCCTCGCAGGTGCGCAGGGAATCAGGCTAATAGTCCTGTCGTGCCTGAGACCACCACTTGCGCCATTTCTCCTTGACAGTTTTCACTTTTTCCGGCGTTAGTCCATCCTTGTAGCCGAACGACTTGCCGGTCAGCTTTCTCAGTGCGCCAATCTTCGCCTTCAAGACCCACGCGAGCTCCTCGTCAAGACTATCTGTCAGGGCATCAATGACGCTGCGTGTCTTGAGCTTGCCAGCCTTGAGCGCGGCGCGCCAGCGCTCGGAAGGCACATCGCTTTTCAAATTCGAGAGAATCCGCTTGAGCTCTTTCGCGGGAACGCTTTCCTTTATCCACCACTCCCGCCAGCGGACAACCGCCTTGCGGCGCACCTTCTCGCCCTTGTCCGGGTGGAAGCCGAATTCCTTGCCGGTCTTCTGCTTGAGCATCTTGAGCGCGTGGAGCTGGGCATCACGCCCGGAAGTCTCGAGCGTGTCAATCAACCCCGGAATCAGCACCTTGCCCGGGAGCTCTCCGAGCAGCGAGCGCACGGCCCGGCGCACCGCTTCGCTCTTATGGCCGACGCGCATGCCGACTGCGTCCGGGATATCGGCAGGCTTCATGATGTCTGTGAGTGTCTTGCGCGCCAGTTCGGCAGTCTCTTCTTTCGCGTCTCCCGCCGCCGCCAGCAGCGGCAGGACACACTCGGGAATGGCAATCCTGGCGAGAACCTGCACTGCGAAGTATCTGACGCGGGCGTCCTTATCCGCCGCCTTGGCAGCGAGTGCGGTGACGGCAGATTTGTCCGCCATGTTGAAGACATGCTCGGCAACCTGCTCGGCCAGTTCGCGGTCGGGGTCGCTCAGAGATTCCACGAGCGCGTTGACAGCGTCGGGAGTGCCTGTCTTGGCCAGCAGTTGCTGTGCGTAGCTGCGGACCTGCTTGCGCTTGTCTTTCAGCGACTTGGCGATTTGCCCCACGACACTGTTGAAGGCGGGCCCGGCATACTCATACATGGACTCGGCAGCGAAACGGGAGATGTTTTCGTCCGTGTCTGCGAGCGCCCCGGCGAGTGTCCTCGCCGCCTCGTGGCTGTCCATGTTGGCAAGTTCCTCGACCGCGGCGACCCGCACGGCGTGCGATTTGTCAGCTATTGCCGGCGCAATGAGCGGAATCGACAACTCGTTGCCGCAGGTGACAAGCGCCCGGACACATGCGAGCCTTATTTCGGCCATGTTGTCCTTCCTGAGAAGCTCTCCAAGCTCTTTGAGCGCTACAGAGGTGCCCCCTTCCGCGAGGCCGTTTACGGCGCTGAGGCGCACCTGGAAGTCAGAGTCGCCGAGCGCCCTGACAAGGAGGGGTGCGGCGACGGAAGAATACTGCGCCAGCAAGGTCACAGTGTTTCTGCGCACCGTAAGTGAGTCGGAGGCGAGAGCGGATTCAATCTCTTCGCTGCCGGAAGTGTCGGCGCGCTGGAGCAGCGCAAGCGCCGCTTCCAGCCGGACAACCGAGGACTCATCCCTGAGAAACTCCTTGAGAAACGGGATAATCTCCCGCAGGGCAGGGCCCTTGCATGCCGAGCATACCGAGCGCAGCAGGTGGTGCCTGACCCTGTAGTCGGGGTCGGTTGCGCGCACGAGCAGGTGCGGTACGTTTTCCTTGACGAACGCAGTCGCAATCTTTTCAAGCTGGGCAATTCTAATCAGGCGCCTCTTGTCGCGCGCGATTTCAGCCGCCCGCCACGCCACCTCGGCATCCCTGCTTGCCTCCGCCGCCTCCAGTTGGGGCAGGATTTCCTTTCCCCTGCGGCGCAGGATTCTGTATGCAGCGTGCCGCACGCCGTAGCTGGGGCTTGCGAGCGCGCGGATAAGCAGGTCCACATCGGACTTGTCCGTAACTGTCATTTGCGGCTCCGGCGGCTTGACCCCTTCTCCTGGCAGAAGGACGGCACAAGTCCCGGAGGCGATAATCATGCCCTTGTCGCACAACAGCGGCCTGCCCTCGCACGCTTCTATCTCAAGTCGGGCGTCCAGAGCGCCGCCGGCTGTCTTGAGGCGAAGAACCGTGTTCTCGCAGAGCAGATGAAGAAAGCTCTCAGACAGGCATGCCGACACCTTTGATGCCCAGGCCGGGTCCGGCAACACGGATGTCCACACCTGCTTCCCGGTTTCGACCGAGACTGCGCAAACAGTTGCGCCCTGCATGCCAAACAAGGTCTCGAAGCTGCCACAGAGGATTCTGTCCGGGACATCCTTGTCAAGCCGCCAGAGGACAGAGCCGTCCAGCGGGCGCAGTCCCATGAGCAGGTTGGCATCCGCGGGTGCTGCCACGACTGTCCTGCCGCACACAAGCAGCGATTGCGATTTCGCTTTCAGGTGTCCCTGGGGTGGCGCAGGCGGCTGAACACGGGGTCTGGGCCGGACGGGAGCGCGATTTGCCGTGGAGGCGTAGGTGCGCAGCCACAGGATTTCACCTGTCCTGGCGCAAACCGCGGCAAGTGCGCCCGTGTTGGTGAGGCAGAATACGGTGTTCGCCGACTCGGCGATTGTCGCCGTCGCGGTGCCGGGATACAGTTGCACCGGTCTCGGTAAGCGCCGCGGGAAGCCGAAGCCGCGCCGGGAGGCGGCGATGAAGGTAATCCACCTCAGCCGCCCGTCGCGGGAATCGAAACAGCAGACGTAGGTCTCGGTGGTCTCAGTGCCGCGTGCCGCGCACGCATACACCCGGTCCTCAGTCGCAAGGATGGGGCCGTACAGTTCGAGTTGTTCCATGAGAACCGCATTTTCGCCCGACGCGAAGCTGCGCCAGATGACACTCCCCGTAGATGCGTCAACCGCCGCGATGCGGTTGGGTCTCTGCAGGACAAACAGGCGCCCATCCTGCAGCGTTAGCCTTTCAGGCCTGCCCTCGAAGCGGAAGTAGTCCTCGGGCTCCAGCAGTCTTGTGACCCATTCGAGCTTGCCTGTACCGACATCCACGCAGAACAGCAGGCTGCTGCTCTGAACGAAGAGGAGGTTGTTCCAGAGGATGACATCCGAGTCGCTGCTTGGGCCGCTTTCAGACTGGGCAAGTGTAGCCCGCCAGAGCGGCTTGCCAGCCGGCTCGACATCCGGGGTGAACTTGGCGCGCGTGTTGTCGCCGCCCTGCGTCAGCCAGAGCCAGTCGGGGGCGCTGCGCCGAAGCTCCATTGCGGGAAGGACTGTATTGACAAATGCTCTCAGTGTGCACGGGGCAGTGCCCGCGTTTATCTGTTCCTGAGCGGCATTGTCGGGTAGTGATGATGAGAGCTTCCTGAGAGCGGCCGAATCGCCAAGCTGCCGGTAGCATACCGCCAGGCGCGCGATAAGAGGTGCGGTCTTGAGGTCAGTCTGCTCGAACATCTCAAGAAGCTGCTCGACACATGCGGCGCAGCCGGCGTAGTCTGCGCGTTCGAACCGGAAACGGGCAATCGCCCCGAGGGCATTGTCGCCCCAGGATGAGTTGCAGTGGGTGCGAAAGACCTCTTCAAGCAGCGGCTCCTGCATCTTCGAGGCTGCATGGTTGTAGTCAAACCGCGCTTTCGGGTCAATGTGCGCAAGGTACTTCCGGCGCGCTTCCCCGGGCAGGGACAGAAGCGCCCCGCGGACGTACCGGAGCACGCCCTGGTACGTATTCTCGCCCTGCTTGCGAAGGTAAGTGCCCGCTTTCGGGTTGGACAGGATGCGCTCGTATATCTTCACAGCCCTGTCGTATTGGCCCTTGGCAACCAGTGATTTGGCGAGGTCAAGGCCCTGGTCTGTTTCGGCATCAACCTCGACGTAGATGCTGCTTGTCCTGGGCGGCTGCTGCGCCGGCAGGGGACCGGCAAGAGCCGCTGCCAGTACAGAAGCCACAGCAGTGAATCGAAACAGCCTTATGAGGTACATCATGTGCAAGAACTACCTGCACAAAAAGCGGTTACGGGTTGCGGGTTCCGGGAAAAACTCGAAACACGAAACCCCGCGTAGCGGCGCGCTACTTGCTCTTCTTTTCCTTAGCCTGCGCTTCCTTCAGAAGCGGGATTTTCTTAATCAGTTGCTGCATATCCATGCCGGTAAGCGCCTCGAGCATGGGCGGCAGCTGCGCGACGATGTTTACGACATCCTTTGTGACCTTCGATGCGCCCGCGCTGTCGCCCCCGGTGCTTACGATGACGATTTTTTCCGTGTTCGAGAGCGGGTCGGCGATTGCGCGCACAATCTCGGGCATCTTGTCAATAAACATCTGGACAATAGCCGCCTCGTTGTACTCCTGCCACGCCTTTGCCTTCTTGTCCATGGCGATGGCTTCGGACTCGCCCTGCGCCTGGATTACGTCGGCCTGCGCGAGCCCGCGTGCCTTGTTGGCGTCCGCCTCGCCGATACCGACGCCGCGCAAGGCCTCGGCCTGGCCTTCGGCCTCGGTCTTGAGCCTGTACTTCTCGGCGTCGGCGAGTGTCTGGATGCGGTACTTTTCCGCCGCGGCTGGTTTCTCGACCGTGGCTGAGAGCTCTTTTTCCTTACGCAGGGTTTCCGCCTCCTGGACCTCGATTCGCTTCTGCTTTTCGACAATCTGGACCTGGATTTCTTCCTGCTTTACGGCCTGTCCGGTCTTGTACTTCTGCAGGTCGTAGGCGAGGTCGGCCTGCGCGCGCCTGTCGTTAATCGAGACCTGGTACTCGGCCTTCTTCATCTCGTAGTCCCGGTTGGCCTCGGCGATTTTGGTTTCCGCTATGTAGCGCGCTTCCTGGCCTGCCTGGTTGGCCTCGGCGGAGCGAATCATCGAATCGCGGTCAGCCTCGGCCTGTGCGATGATGGCATCGCGCTTGACCTCGGCGGTACGGGGCTTGCCGAGTGCATCGAGGTAGCCCTCGCTGTCACGGATATCGCGGATGGTGAAGGAGACAATATGCAGGCCCATGTTTGCCATGTCTCTGGCTGCGGTCTCCTGGACTTCCTGCGCGAAGCGGTCGCGGTTCTTGTAGATTTCCTCGACCGTCATTGTACCGAGCATTGCGCGCAGGTGGCCTTCGAGAGTCTGGAGCGCGACATTCATGATTTCGCGGCGGTCCTTCGAGAGGAACTGCTCCGCGGCGGTGCGGATTGATGTCTCGTCACCCCTGATTTTTATCTGTGCGACGCCGTCTACCTCGACGGGAACGCCCATCACGGTGTAGACTGCTTCGGGCGTCTTGACGTCAATTGTGAGGATTTCGAGAGACAGTATCTGGTACTGCTCGATAATGGGCCAGACGAAGGCGCCACCACCCTTGACAATGCGGTACCCGACGGAGCCTACCCGGCCCTGAGCGTCGCGTATCTTGTGCCTGCGGCCGAAGATAATCAGCACATGGTTGGGGCCGACCTTCTTGTACCGGCTGGCGTAAACCAGCGCGAAGATGATGACAATGACGACCAGCCCAACCGCGGCGAGCACAGCCCATCCTGTGCCGCCCAAGTCCTGTAAAACCATTGCGAGCGTGGACATTTCCCCCTCCTTTCCTCTTACTCCTGTTAGTTGTAGTCAGTTGTCCGTTTCACGTAACATGTGCTGCCGACAACGCGCTTGATTTTGACAGTCGCGTTTCGCGGTATTTCCTTGCCGTCGATAGCGCGCGCGGTTGAATTGAATCGGGTGCCGCGCGCAACGTAGGCTATTTCGCCGAACCCCTCTGCGGGGATAGGGGTAATTACCTCGGCGTCGAGGCCGACGATGTCTGAGATTCTCGCCTCGCTCGATTCCTGTGTCGAGCGGAAGAGGCGGTAGAAGAAATACATGGTGGCGCCGGCAATCACCATGCCGGAGACAATCGCTATTCCGAGCGTTATGGGGACGGCGATTTGCGGCGAGAACCTGGTAAGTATCGCGCCGATTGCCCCGAAGCTGGAAGTGAACATCGCGATAGTCACGGGCGAGAGCGGGCTCAGGTGCAGCCCGCCGGAGTCAACGTCGGCCCCGCTCGCATCCACGTCGTGTCCGCCGACATCAACGTCAGCGCCGCCCACATCCACGTCCACGTCAGCGCCTCCCACATCCACGTCAACGCCGCCGACATCCACGTCAACACCGGATGCGTCCGCATCGTGTCCGCCGAAGACGCCGCTGAGGATGCCGCTTATCACTGCGTAGAAAAAGCCGATAAAAAAGCACATGAGGTAGAACTCGAACAGTCCCATCTCTATCTCCTCCTTCTGTACCCGCCGTATCTTCTGTCAACATGGTCGCGGCGGGACCCTGACTGCCTGTGGTCGTCGAGAACAGGTCTTATTCTGCGGGGTTTTGATTCCCGGTGCTTCCTTTGTGAGACCAGCGCTACGCGGCAGTCCGCGCACTTCTCGACGTGTCCGTAGTACTCGGCGCCGCAGCGGGGACAATACTTGTGTTCTCCTTTAGGCTCGGGTTTGCGGCTGCCGCGCGATTTGGCGGGGTTCCAGCTACCCTGAGACTGGCCACGCAGCAGGCCGGGGTCGCGGTCGCGTTTTTTCGCGGGTCCGGCGCCGGCGAGAAAGCTCTCAAGCTCCTTGCCCACCTGTTCGAGGCTGACTGCCTTCTGGGGCGTTCGAATCTCGGCGGGTACTTCTATGGCGCCCTTGTGGACCTTGACCTTGGTAGGCACCTTGACCTTGCGCACTGGGGTCCGGATATTAACGGGGACCTTTACCGACTCGACTGGGGAGCGCACTTCTTTGGGAGTTTTTATCGTGCCGGTAAACTGGCGCACTTTCTTCTGGCCGCGCACCGTACGCTGTTGAGTGATTTCCTGGAGCCGGGCGCTTGAGTCCGTTTTGTAGGCTGAGGAATCGAAGACGTAAGGGATATCCACCTGCTCGATAGTGTGGCCGCAGACGGTTGAGAGCTGTCCCGTATCAGTCCGCAGGATGAGGCCGTAAATGTTGGTGCCGACGGGCAGGAGTCCGCTGGCGGTGATTTTGTCAACTGTGGCACGGACGTTGGCGGCGGTGTCGCCTGTGAAGCCGTAGAACTCCCGCAGGTTGCTTCCGGCCATCTCCGGCCTGACTCCGGCCGCCGCCATGGCGCTGGTGAGGTCGGAGGTGTTCGAGCAGACCAGGCAATCGCTGTGGCCCACAACGGCGATGTTCTTCACACCCTCTCTGAGTGCAAGCATGGAGAGGCTGCGGATGACAGAGTTGTCGAAAGGGGTGATGGTGTTTCCCGCGTTTCGGACCACGTGGGCCTCGCCGGGCCGGAAGCCCATTGCCGCTTCAAGCATGCCGCTGAGCCTGCGGTCACAGCAGGTGGCAATGGCCCAGCCATTGGCGGGTGGGACCTTGAGCCTGCGGTACTTCTTCAGAAACCTAACATTTGCGTTGATGACTTCTTCTATTGCCATCACTGCCCTCCTCCCAATTCATATTCAGGGCTGTGTGTTCTTCTATCCTTCTGCCGCAATAATACAGCCGGGCAGTCTGCTTCGCCACTACAAGATTTGTACATTATTGTAATGCTACCGGGCACGGGCAGGCGCCGGGGGCATTTCGGGAGCAGCTCCGCCAGCGATCAGCGCGTCAGGCGCAGGCCTTTCTCCTTGGCATAGGTATAGAGCTCGACATATTCGCCAGGCCCGACGTAGCGCTGGAGTTCCGGGAACTCGCCGGCACGGTAGCAGGGCCGGTACTGGCGCATAAGGTTAAAATACGTGTTAGAGCTTACCTCGCCCGCGATAAAGTCAATTATCTCCTTGGAGCCCGCGATTTTGTTGGGAAGCACGAGGTGGCGCACTATCAGGCCCCTGACGGCAATGCCGTCCTCAATGACAAGGTCGCCCACCTGCCGGTGCATCTCCTTTATCGCGGACTTCATCCTTTGTGGGTAGTTCTTGATGCCGCTGTACTTGAAGCCTGCGTCGGGGTCGGCGTATTTTGCGTCAGGCATGTAGATGTCGATATGCCCGTCAAGCATCTTGAGCGTCTTGACGGAATCATATCCCCCGGTGTTGTAGACCACGGGCACGTTCAGGCCGAGGTTCTCGGCGATTTCGAGGGCGACGAGTATCTGCGGGGCAAAGATGGTGGGTGAGACCAGGTTCACGTTGTGGGCGCCGGCGGACTGCAGCTTGAGCATCATCCGCGCCAGTTCCTCCTCGCTGGCGGGGAATCCTTCGAGCCCCTGGCTTATCTCGAAGTTCTGGCAGAAGACGCAGGTCAGGTTGCAGCCGGAGAAGAAGATAGTGCCGGAGCCCCCTGTGCCGACGAGAGGGGGTTCTTCGCCGAAATGCTTTGAGATACTTGAGACGAGTATCTCGCGCCCGGCCCCGCACTTGCCGACCTCACCCTCGGCCCGGTTGACCTTGCAGTTGAGCGGGCAAACGCGGCATTCGCTCAAGTGCTGAACGAGAAACTGTTGGGCATTTACCATGCTACACCAACACCAGCAAATTAGCAGTTACCAGGTGAGATTTCGTAATCCGTAATTCTACCAGCAATTGCTGAGATTGCAAGTCCTTTTTGGGCTTCTGTGTCACAAAGGTGTGAGAGAAGCACTTGCGCGCGGGTAATGTGCCGCGGGGCAAAAAAAGCTTGTATTGGCGCCTCCGGTCGGTATAATCAGGGTTTTCGTAAAGAGAGGCACGTTCTCGCAGAAGGTCCTTTGAAAGGGTCAAAAGGTGCAGGTGACGATTGAAGACCTTGGTAATTGCAGAAAGAAGCTGGTAATTGAGATTCCGGCCGACAAGGTTACGGAAGAGCTTGACAAGCGCACCGGGGAGCTCAGGGCGAACGCGGAGCTTGCAGGCTTCCGCCGCGGGCACATCCCCGCCAAGCTGTTCGAACGCCGCTTCGGGAAGAAGCTGCGTGAAGCTCTCAAGAACGACCTTACCGGCGAGGCTTTCGAAGAAGCGCTGCGTGAGCACAACCTTGAGCCGCTCGGGGAGCCTGAATTCCCCGGGATAGACGAGATGGAACTGGAGCGGGAGAACCCGCTGAAGTTCGAAGTGGAGCTCGTCGTCAAGCCACAGGTCAAAGTCGAAGACTACCTCGGTGTCAAGGTTCAGGCCGAGGAGATTGAGGTCTCCGACGAGGAAGTTGAGCGCACAATTGACCGGATGCGCCGGGAAAGTGCGGAGCTTGTCCTGGTGCAGGACAGGGCGGCTGCTGAAGAAGACGTGCTGCTGGCGGATGTCGAAGTCACTGCCGAGGGACAGTCTCTCTACAGCTCGAAGGACTCGTACGTCGGGGTCGACTCCAAGGGCATCTTCGGCATTGAGATTGCCGACCTGACGGAGAAGCTGACCGGCAGGAACCGTGGTGAGACGGTGGAGATTGAGTTCGAGCTGCCCGAAAGCTCCGCGCTTCAGTACGGTGAGGAACTGGTAGGCAAGCAGGCGTGCTGCACCCTCAAGGTAAACGAGATTAAGACTCTCAAGATCCACGAAGCTACCGACGAGTGGGCCAAGGATGCCGGGTTCGATTCGCTTGCCGAGCTCAAGGAGAAGGTCAAGAAGAGCGCAAGAACGGGCAGGGAGCGCGGCAGGGACCGCTACGTGGAGAGGAAGATTCTCGACAGGCTGCTGGAAGCATGCAGTTTCGAGGTCCCGGCCGGGCTGATGGATGCCAGGGCGCACGAGCTGACTGAATACAGGCGTTACCAGCTTCTGAAGGAGGGTATGGATGCGGACAAGATCGTCGATGCCGACCTGGACAAGTACAGGGAGCTCTCGCGCCAGGAAATAGAGCGCAACTTCAGGGAAGACCTTGTGCTCGGCAAGATAGCAGAGCTTGAGAACATATTTGTCACCGAAGATGAGGTTGACAGCGCGATTACCCATATAGCTCTCAGCCGGGGCCAGGCGCCCGATGCGATGCGAGAGGAAATGGATGCCCGCGGCCTTGTCCACAGGCTGCGCGAAGACCTGCTCGACACAAGGGTCAGGCAGTTCCTGCGCGAGAAAGCCGAGGTGGAACTCCTGGCGCCTGGCACGCTGTCCGAGGAAGAGAAGACCGAGGAGCCGCAGGAGGATGCGGCCCCGGAGCAGGAAGAGGCGCAGGAGAAACAGGAGAAGGAAGAAACTGACAAAGAGACAGAGGATTAGAAAGGTGTGACAATGGAAGATCGCAGAGTCATATACCCGCCTTGCGGGCAGCTTACCCCCATCGTCATCGAGCGTGACGGAAGGGGTGAGAGAAGCTACGACATCTTCAGCCGGCTTCTCAAGGACAGAATCATTTTCCTCGGCTATCCCATAGACAGCCATGTGGCAAACATAGTCACGGCCCAGATGCTTTTCCTGGCCATGGAGAACAAGAAGCTTGACATAAACCTGTACCTGAAGACTCCAGGCGGCTACATAAGCGACGGGCTCGCAATCTATGACACGATGCAGTACGTGGAGTGCGATGTTTCCACAGTCTGCATAGGGCAAGTCGCATCCATGGGCGCGGTCCTGCTTGCAGCAGGCACAAAGGGCAAACGCTACGCTCTGCCGCATTCGCGCATCATGGTTCACCAGCCTTCCGGTGGGGTTGAAGGCGCAGCCAGTGACATATCACGCCAGGCTGACGAGATTCTCAAGCTCAAGAGGATGCTGAACGAGATTCTCGCAGAGAACACTGGCCAGCCTTTCAAGAAGGTGGAGAAGGATTCTGACCGCGATTTCTTCATGAGCCCGCAGGAGGCGAAGGAATACGGCATTATTGATGACGTGATAGTCAACATCAAGGAAGCGGGCAAACAGGCGGGTGAAGAGGAGAAAAAGGAAGACGAGCAGAAGGAAGAAGAAAAGAAGAAAGGCGAAGAGAAATAGAGCAGTAGAGCAGTAGAGCAGTAGACCGCAGGCGAGCGGGAGTTCCGTTTGTCCTGTTCTCCTGCTCTGCGGCCGCAGAAGGAGCACTATTGTGGATTCCGGCAAGTCCAATGCCAGCAAGAGACCTCACTGCCTCTTCTGTGGAGGTGTCCCGGAGCGGGTCGGGACGCTCATTCAGGGGCTGGGTGGCGCGCAGATATGCGAGAGCTGTGTGGAGATGCTCTTCTCGGTGGTTCAGGAGCAGAAGCGCCGCTCGCACGGCGAGCGGCTCTTCAAGAAGGGAAAGGTCCCCACACCCCGCCAGATAAAGGGAGGTCTCGACGAGTATGTGATAGGCCAGGCCAGGGCCAAGAAGATTATCTCCGTCGCGGTTCACAATCATTACAAGCGCCTCATGTCGCGCTTCGACCCGGGCGGTGTGGAGCTGGACAAGTCGAACGTCCTGCTCATCGGGCCAACCGGCTGCGGCAAGACCCTTGTCGCGCGCACCCTGGCCAGGATTCTGAATGTGCCCTTCGCCATTGGGGATGCCACTACGCTTACCGAGGCAGGCTACGTTGGCGAGGATGTCGAAAACCTCCTGCTCAAGCTCCTGCAGGCTGCCGACTGGGACCTCACCCGCGCGGAGCAGGGCATCATATTCATTGACGAGATAGACAAAATCGCCAAAGCCCCGGTCAACGTCTCCATTACCAGGGATGTCTCCGGCGAGGGTGTCCAGCAGGCACTGCTGAAGATGCTCGAAGGGACCATCTCGAATGTTCCACCCCAGGGAGGGCGAAAACACCCGGAGCAGCAGTACATACCGTTTGATACCAAGAGCGTGCTCTTCATCTGTGGAGGCACGTTCGTGGGCCTCACGGACATTACCGCCAAGAGGATAGGCAAGAGCCGCATCGGCTACAAGAAGTCGGGTGAAGAGACCTGGGGTGACACCTACACCAAGACCCAGCTTCTCAGCCAGGCTACGGAGGAGGACATAGTCGAGTACGGACTCATACCGGAGCTGGTGGGCCGCCTGCCTGTCATGTCGACGCTGAGCGAGCTTGACGAGGACCTGCTTGTACGAATCATGCTCGAGCCGCGAAACGCGGTGATTAAGCAGTACAAGAAGTTCTTCGAGATGGAGGGCGCCGAGGTAGAGTTCAAGCGAGCCGCCCTGGTCGAGATTGCAGGAAAGGCCATCACCAAGGAGACGGGTGCGCGCGGCCTTCGGTCCATGATTGAACAAATCATGCTCGATACCATGTATGATATGCCTGAGCACGGTGCCGGCCGGAAGTATGTTGTGACCGCCGAGGTGGTGCGCGGCGAGAAGAAGCTGCGCCCTGTCAAGAAGAGAGCGGCCAAGAAGACGCGTCGTCCGAAGCAGAGTACCGCGTGAAGTCGCAGGACTTCTCTGCGGCTTGCTGCAAGAGTGGAGATTATGACGGACCAGCCTCTGTTGTCGCCCAGGTATGACCCGAAGCCTGTCGAGGAGAAATGGTACGGAGAGTGGGAGTCAGGGCGCCACTTCGAGGCATCCTTTCGTGACGGCCGCCAGTACTATTGCATAGTAATCCCGCCGCCGAACATCACGGGCGAACTCCACATGGGTCATGCGCTGAACAACACTATTCAGGACATCTATGTTCGGCTCAAGCGCATGCAGGGATTCAACACGCTTTGGCTTCCCGGTACTGACCATGCCTCGATTGCCACCGAGAACGTGGTGAAGCGCGCACTCGAGGAAGAAGGCACATCAAAGGACGAGCTGGGTCGCGAGAAGTTCCTCGAGCGCGTCTGGGAATGGCGGGAGAAATACGGCACGAGGATAATTGAGCAGCTCAAGCGGCTCGGCTCCTCCTGCGACTGGTCGCGCACCCGCTTCACCATGGACGAAGGCCTGTCCCGGGCGGTGCGCGAGGTATTTGTCAGACTCTTCAGGAAAGGCCTCATCTACCGCGGCACCTACCTTGTTAACTGGTGCACGAAGTGCGGCACAGCCCTCTCCGATGACGAGGTCGAGCACCACGACACCCGCGCCAAGCTCTGGTGGATTCGCTATCCAGTCAAGGATTCCGGCGAGTTCATTGAGGTTGCGACAACGCGGCCTGAAACCATGCTGGGCGATACCGCGGTTGCGGTCAATCCGTCCGACGAGCGCTATCGCGACCTGCTCGACAAAACGGTTGTTCTGCCGCTCCTTGACCGCGAGCTGCGCGTCATCAAAGATGACTTCGTGGACCCGGCCTTTGGCAGCGGTGTTGTCAAGGTCACGCCCGCGCATGACCCCAACGATGCCGCGATGGGCGAGCGCCATAAGCTCGAATTCATAAACATTCTCAACCCGGATGGAACACTCAACGAGAACACCGGCCCTTACGCAGGCATGGATGTGTATGAGGCCCGCGAGAAGGTGGTTGCCGACCTGGAAAGCCGGGACCTGCTCGTTAAAATCGATGATTTCGACACCTCGATAGGCCACTGCTACCGCTGCGGTACGGTGGTAGAGCCGTTCATGTCTACCCAGTGGTTCGTGAAGATGAAGCCGCTGGCCGGGCCTGCGGCCCAGGTAGTGCGGGATGACAAAATCCAGTTCTACCCGAAGCGCTGGAAGCAGTTCTACCTCTCCTGGCTCGATAACGTGCGCGACTGGTGCATCTCGCGCCAGCTCTGGTGGGGACATCGTATTCCAGTCTACTACTGCCAGTGCGGGGAGATTTTCGCTTCCGTGGAAGCGCCGGAGAACTGCCCGGAGTGCGGCTCCAAGAACTTCAAGCAGGATGAGGATGTTCTGGATACGTGGTTCTCCTCGGCGCTCTGGCCGTTTTCCACGATGGGCTGGCCGGATAAAACTCAACTGCTGGAAAAATACTACCCGACCAACGTACTCGTCACCGACAGGGGTATAATCTTCTTCTGGGTCGCTCGCATGGTGATGATGGGCCTTGAATTCAGGGACGAGATACCCTTCGAGCACGTCTATATTCACGGCACCATACTCGACGAGCTTGGCCGCAAGATGTCCAAGTCGCTCGGAAACGGCATTGACCCGCTTATAATGATTGAAGGCGGCGTGCAGCGCTACCTCGACAAGGAATACAAGTGCGACGGCTTCGGCGCGGACGCGGTAAGGTTCTCGCTTATTTCACTCAGCGCCGAGGGGCAGGACATCAAACTCTCGCCGACCCGTTTCGAGATGGGCCGCAACTTCTGCAACAAGCTCTGGAACGC
>DAOVDS010000177.1 GCA_030669415.1 bacterium | reverse complement strand
CCGAGGGCGAGGAAGAAGTAGAGCCTGAAGTTGGCCACGCTTTCCTTGAGCTCGCTCGCCTTCTGAGAGTAGCGCTCGGCGAGGATCTTCTCACGCTTGAGGGCGGACAGGATGGCCGTCTTTCCGACCTGGGCGTCGGAGCCGCGCGGGTCTTCCGCCAACCGGGCGACGGCGAGGTCCTCGATAAGGCCTTCGATGCTCTGGTAGCGGTCAACCGGCTGGCGGGCCATCATCTTCTTGAGCACGCCGCACAGCTCGCGGCTCAGGTTGCGGTTGTAGATACGCGGGTCGGGGAACTCGCCCTTCACGTGCTTCTGCATGATTGCGCCGCTGGGACCTTCGTAGGGCGGCCTGCCGGTGACCATGTGGAAGAGCGTCACGCCCAGCGAGTAGACATCTGAGCGCCAGTCGATGCTTTTCTGCCCCAGCGCCTGTTCGGGCGAGATGTACTCGGGCGTGCCAAGCACGGAGTCCTGGTCTTCTATCTGGCGGTCAAGCTCCCGGCCTATTCTCACAAAGCCGAAATCTCCGAGCTTGGCTATGTCATCCTTGGCAAGGAGGATGTTGCCCGGCTTTATGTCGCAGTGTACGAGGCCCTGCTCCTTGAGGTAGTTGAGCGCCTTTGCGACCTGCAGGACGACATCTATTGCGCGTGAACTGCCCATGGGTCCGTGGCGGTCAAGCAGGTCCTCAACGGAGACACCTTCGATGTACTCCATGGAGAAGTAGTACTTCCAGTCCTGCTTCCCGACGTCGTAGACGTTTATGAGGTTGGGGTGCGAGAGCTTGCCCATGAGGCGAGCTTCGAGCAGGAAGCGCTTGCGAAACTCCTCATCATCAAACCACTTCTTGTGCAGAATCTTGAGCGCGACGATGCGGTTCATGGAGCGCTGGAGCGCCTTGTAGACAACGCCCAGGCCGCCTTCGCCTATCTTGGAGATTATGTCATATCCGCTGACCGCCATCGAATGCTTCTCGCTGTCGCGGGCCAGCCGGTCCCAGGCAAGGGTTACGGCGGAAGCCTGGCGCTCCTCGAGGAAGCCTCTCTTGACGGCGGCGGCGGCAAACCCTTTGAAGCGGCCATCGCCCTTCTCCAGCAGGTCAAGCACATTCTTCATCTGCTGCGGGGTCATGAAGCCGTTCTTGACCGCCAGCTTCCCCATCGTGATGTCGCGTTTGGTAACCACAGCCTACCTACAAAGAATCCTCATCAGAAGAGTTGGAACATCTTCCATAAACATAGACGCAAGTCAAGGCGCCGTTCTACTCTCTTTTGGCCTTTTACAAAATAATGACATATCGGGAGCGGCGCGATGCGCCTTGCGCAGCAGAAGGAGAGCTTACCTTTTTACCGCAGGCTCTCGATGGCATGAACCGTCATGTCGAAGTTGAGCGTCATGCCGGCCAGCGGATGGTTCGCATCCACGGTGACTGACTTGTCGCCTACTCTGCGAGTCACAACTTCAATCTCTTTGCCTGCTCTTGAGCAAAGCCTGACAAGGCATCCCGCCTTCAAGTCGGGGTACAGTCGGAAGTGGCTGCGGGGAAGCTCCATGACAAGAGAGGGGTCGCGCTCACCAAAGGCCCTCTCTGGTGGAATGACCAGCTTCTTCGTCTCTCCGGCAGACATGCCCACTACAGCCATGTCAATAGCGCCCATCGCGCCGCAGTCGCCGGCACGCAGCCTCATTCGGCCGCTCTCTCTGGCGAGGATTCCCTCGCTGCCGTCAACCACGCTTGCGCGGTAGTCTATAACTGCGATATCGCCTTCGCGTACACTGCTCATGGCGTTCCCCAGCGGTTTCTACACCCGGTAAGCTGTCACTCGAATGGCAATCCTAAGCGCTGAGCGCAACGGCAGTCAAGACGAATCTCAGCGCTCCCGGCAGTTTGGGGAAACCTGCCGAATCTGCTTGAGTTTCCTATCGGCAGGCATCCGGGTTCCCGTGATTTTGCCTGCCCGTGCGTGGCAGGAGATTCCGGCAGACAGAAAAAAGTCGCTTTTTTTCGTTGACTTAACCCAAGGCGGCAGTAATATTTTGGGTTTAAGTTCAGAGAGTCGGTCTTGTACATCCAGGTATATGTGGGGATTGTGGCAAGTGGCTAATCCGAAACGCAAACACTCTAAGTCGAGAACCCGCACGAGGCGGGCACACCAGGCGCTGCGCCTTCCGGGGTTTGTGGATTGCCCGCGCTGCGGACAGCCCATGCTGCCGCACCGGATATGCGGCACCTGCGAGCATCGCAAGGGCAAGGAATACGCGCTGAGGAGGCCTGAAAAGGCTTCGAAGTAGCACCTGCCATGAACGAGAGCGAACGCTCAGAGGGCAGGTGGGACAGCCTGAAGCGGTTGTGTGTGGGCACGGTGGCCGAGCAGAACCCGACAGGGAGAGCCAAATCAGTCGGATGAAGATTGCCGTAGACGCCATGGGTGGAGACCGGGCCCCGGCCGAGATCGTGCGCGGCGCGACCATGGCCGCCATGAACAACGTGGGCGCGGAGATAGTCCTTGTGGGGCGCAAGCGCGAGATTGAGCCCAACATGGCGGATGTCAAGCCGGGCACACCCATAAGCGTACACCACGCGGACCAGGTCGTCCAGATGAATGAACCCCCCATAGTGGCGTTGCGCAATAAGCGCAACTCCTCCATCACGCGCTCCGTTGCGCTGCTCAGGTCAGGTAGTGTTGATGCGGTTGTCTCCGCGGGCAACACCGGGGCGGTGGTTGCTTGTGCAATGCTGATGGCGAAGAAGCTCGAAGGCGTGAAGCGCCCCGGCATCGCCGTGCCTTTCCCGACAGATACGGAAAAAGGTATCTGCATAATAATAGACGCCGGCGCCAACCTGAAGTGCAAGCCGATAAACCTCCTTCAGTACGGGGTTATGGGCAGGGTTTACAGCGAGCACGTCATCGGAGTGGAGAATCCACGCGTGGCGCTCGTCAACGTCGGGGCGGAAGATGCCAAGGGCAACTCGCTGGTGAAGGAATCACGGGGGCTGCTCAAGGATGCCAACATCAACTTCGTCGGCAGCGTCGAGGGCCAGGACCTGTTCAAGGGTGCCTGCGATGTCGCCGTCTGCGAGGGCTTTGTCGGCAATGTCATCCTCAAGGTTGCCGAAGGAATGGGCGAGGCAATGCTGCGCTGGCTCAAGGCCGGGGTGAAGTCCTACATTGCAGGTGGAGGCGACAAGGCAGTCGCCGAGGCCCTTTTCTCCAAGCAGAACGTGCTGGGCAACTACTCCGAATACGGAGGCGCTCCGCTGCTTGGCATTGACGGCGTCTGCATCATCTGTCACGGCCGGTCCGACGCCAACGCAATTCATAATGCGATAAAGGTTGCGCAGAAAGTTGTCGAAAAGAGAGTTAACGAGAGAATCACCGAGCACATGAAGGCGCTCGGGCTCAGGTGGCGCCTGAGCAGGTTTTTTGACAGGGACGCAGATAAGCAATCTGGGAAACGAGAATGATTAGACGAGCCAAGATAGCGGGTACCGGCGCCTACGCGCCGGAGAGAAAGCTCACCAACGCGAACCTCGAGCGAATAATCGACACTACCGACGAGTGGATAATGTCCCGCTGCGGGATAAAGGAGCGCCGCATAGTCGGCGAGGGCGAGAGCACATCCACGCTGGCGCATATCGCGGCCGAGCGCGCACTCGAGATGGCTGACATGCCGCCCTCAAAGGTGCAGGCTATCATCGTGGGCACAATAACCCCCGACACCATGTTCCCTTCCACAGCCTGCTACCTGCAGAAGAGCCTTGGCTGCGGCTACGCGGCTTCCTTCGACCTCCTTGCCGCCTGCTCGGGCTTCGTCTACGGCTGCGGGATAGCCAAGTCCTGGATAGAATCCGGGCAGTACGACTGCATCCTGGTGATAGGCGCTGAAACTCTCACAACCATCACCGATTACCAGGACCGCAACACGTGCATTCTCTTCGGCGACGGCGCGGGCGCGGCCGTAATCGTGCCAAGCGACGATGACAGCGGGTTCCTGAGCATGAACATGCACGCCGAACTCGACGTAACGATGATGCTCCTACCCGCCGGCGGCTCGCGTATGCCAGCTTCCCACAAGACCGTGGCGGACCGCAAACACTACATGAGCCTGAAGGGCCGCGAGATTTTTAAGTTCGCAGTCATTCGCGCAAACAAGATGCTCCAGCACGAGATCGAGACAAACGACATCGCAATGGATGACGTGAAGTACATTATACCGCACCAGGTGAATATGCGGATTCTGCAGGCCGCCGCGGACAGGTTCAACATGAACGTCGAGAAGTTCTACGTGAACCTCGACCGCCGCGGCAATACCTCCGCCGCGTCAATACCTATGGCTCTCGACGAGGCGGTCCGGGCGGGAAAAATTGTCAAAGGGGATCTTCTGATTCTTGTCGCATTCGGGGGAGGCAAGACCTGGGCTTCATCAGTTCTGCGATTCTGACGAGAACCAAGAGGGGTAAGTTGTATGGCTAATACGGGCTATCTTTTTCCCGGACAGGGCGCACAGGCCGTGGGCATGGGCAAGGATATCTATGATGCCTACGACTATGTCAGGGACACCTACGGCAAGGCCAGCGAGGTGCTCGGCTACGACATCGCGGCGCTCTGCTTCGAGGGGCCGATAGAGAAGCTGACGGAAACGAAGTTCTCGCAGCCTGCCATTCTCGTGACAAGCGCGGCGGCGCTCGAAGTCCTGCGCCGCAGCGGGAAGCTGCCCGAAGCGCGAGCCACAGCGGGCTTGAGCCTCGGCGAGTACACGGCCCTGGTGTTTGCGGGCTCTCTCACTTTCGAGCAGGCGGTCTTCCTGGTGGACAAGCGCGGGCGGTTCATGCAGGAGGCATGCGACAACTCCAACGGCTCGATGGTCTCCGTGATAGGCCTGCCTCCTGAGAAGGTCGAAGAGATAGTCTCCCAGGCTGCGCAAAAAGGCGTTGTGTGCGCGGGGAACTACAACTCCCCGCTGCAGGTCGTCGTCTCGGGCGACAGGCCGGCACTGGAAGAAGTCTCGAACCTGGCAAACGAGGCTGGAGCCAAGCGGGTAATCCCGCTAAATGTGGCGGGCGCTTTCCATTCAGCACTTATGAGCCCGGCGGCCGAGAAGCTCGCGCCGTTTGTCGAGGAAGCGGATGTAGTGAAGCCTGAAGTCAGGTTCGTAAGCAATGTGACAGGCAGCTTCGCCGAATCACCGGAAGAAATTAAGCAGAACCTCATCCGCCAGGTTGACAACCCTGTGAGGTGGAGCCAGTCCATGCAGCTTCTGGTCTCCGAAGGAATCAGGGACTTCCTCGAGATAGGACCCGGCAGGGTTATCGCGGGGCTGATGAGAAGAATCGACCCCGATGCGAAAGTGACCACCCTGCTCAGCCTGGAGTCGTTCGACTCTCTGGGATAGGAGAGTGCTTTGGACCTGAAAGAGAAAGTCGCGATTGTGACCGGAGCCGCAAGGGGAATCGGGCGCGAAATCGCACTTGAGCTCGCCGGCTGCGGGGCCGACGTGGCGGTTGTGGACATAAAGGCAGAGCTGGCCGGTGAGACTGTGGCGCTTGTGGAAGAGCTTGGCCGCAAAGCCCTCGCCTACGGGTGCAACGTGGCCGATTCGGGTGAAGTCAGCGCCACGGTCGAGACCATACTCAATGACTTCACCAAGATAGACATACTGGTCAACAACGCGGGAATAACGCGCGACAACCTGCTCATGCGCATGACTGACGAAGAATGGGATGACGTCCTGGCTGTGAACCTCAAGGGGGCGTTCAACTTCACACGCGCCGTCGCAAGGCCGATGATGAAGCAGCGCTCCGGCAGAATCGTCAACGTCGCGTCCATCGTGGGGATTACAGGCAACGCCGGGCAGGCGAACTACTCCGCGTCGAAGGCAGGCGTCATCGCCCTCACCAAGACTGCCGCGCAGGAGCTTGCGCCCCGGGGCATTAACGTCAACGCGGCAGCGCCCGGCTTTATTGAGACGGAGATGACAAACGTGTTGCCCGAGAACGTGAAATCGAAGATAATCACCCGCATTCCTTTCGGCAAGATGGGGAAGCCCTCGGATGTGGCGGGTGTTGTGCTGTTCCTGTGCGGCCCGCTTTCGGATTATGTCACGGGACACACGGTGGTGGTGGCCGGGGGCATGGCTATGTGAGAAGCCCGGTTCTTGAAAGGAGGGATGTGAACTTAACGGGCAGTTATTTTCAAGCAGGACTGGAGCCTGACAGGAAACTAAAACTTCGTTCGACTCAGTGGCACGTGAGCGACCAGTGAAAGAGGAGAGAGACATGTCGGAACTTACTGAAAAGGTTATGGACATCGTATGCAAGCAGCTCAATGTCCCCAAGGATAAGCTGACCCCGGAGACCTCGTTCGTTAACGACCTGAGCGCCGACTCGCTCGACCTCGTCGAGCTTGTAATGGAGCTTGAGGACCAGTTCGGGGTGTCCATACCTGACGAAGATGCGGAGAAGATTCAGACAATCGGCGATGCAATCAAGTACGTCGAAGGGCACGCGTAGGCTTCCCGGACGTTTGAACCCTCGGGGTTGTCGGGGAATTTCAAGCAAGACTGAGGGAATAAAATGGACCGACGAGTTGTAATCACCGGAATGGGTCTAATAACGCCGCTTGGGCAAACGGTCGAAGAGTTCTGGGACAATCTCTGCAAGGGAAAAAGCGGAATTGACAGAATCTCCGCCTTTGACCCATCCGCGTTCTCGTCCCAGATAGGCGGCGAAGTCAAAGACTTCGACCCGGAAAAGTGGATAGACCTCAGAGATGTGAGAAAGATTGACAGGTTCTCGCAGTTCGCCGTGGCCGCAGCCGCCATCGCTGTCGAGGACTCAGGCCTTCAACTCCCCGGCGAGAACCCTTACCGCCAGGGCGCTATTATGGGCTCAGGCATAGGCGGCTTCTGCGAGATGGAAAGCACCACCCGCACCCTCATAGACCGCGGACCCCGCAGAATATCGCCCTTCTTTATCCCCAAGGTCATGATGAACTCCTGCAGCGCGCACATGGCTATGCGTTTCGGCCTGAAGGGACCGAACTTCGTCACGGCGTCCGCTTGCGCCTCGGCCAGCCACGCGATGGCCTGTGCCTACTTCATGGTCAAATCCGACATGTCCGATGTGATGTTGACCGGCGGCTCCGAGGCTGCCATAACCCCACTTGGGCTGGGCGGGTTCTGCGCGCTCAAGGCGCTCTCCACCAGGAACGATGACCCGCATAGAGCTTCGCGCCCCTTTGACAAAGAGCGCGACGGCTTTATTCTGAGCGAGGGCTGCGGCGTGCTCGCGTTCGAAGAGCTCGAGCACGCGAAGAAGCGGGGAGCGAACATATACGCTGAAATCCTCGGCGTCGGCCAGTCGGACGATGCATATCACATCACCGCGCCCGTCGAAGATGGCGCGGGCGCAGCCAAGGCAATGGAGTTGGCTATTGAGAACTCGGGCATTTCACCTGAAGACGTTTCCTACATAAACGCCCACGGCACAAGCACCGTGTACAACGACCGCTCCGAAACTGTCGCTATAAAGAAGGTCTTCGGCGAGCGCGCGTATAAAGTTCCCATAAGCTCCACGAAAAGCATGATAGGCCACCTGCTCGGCGGAGCGGCCGCAGCGGAGCTAATCGCGACAGCGCTGTGCATCAAGAACGATGTGGTCCACCCAACCACAAACCACGAAACACCCGACCCGGACTGCGACCTCGACTACGTTCCCAACGAGGCGCGCGAAGTTCAGGTGAATGTCGTAATCTCCAACTCCTTCGGCTTCGGCGGACACAACGCATGCCTCTGTGTTGGCAAGCTGCGCGATTAACTGGAAGCCCCGCCTCTCCGAGGCGGGGTTATTGGTCGCTCGCAAGCCGTGGCGAAGGTTATATGAATCCGGCAATACAATACTATTCTACCTTGACTTCGCACCGGCTCCCCGCTACATTCAAAGGTGTCCCCGGAATTCAGAATTCAGATGATTGTGGATGAGCCAGAGATGAGTTTTGAGAAACAAGGATCTGTCCATGTCTATCCGATACTAAGCTTGGTCCTTTCCAGCATTGCAATTGCTGGGATTGTAGTGAATGAAATCGCCGATTCTCCTCCTTTTCATCCGGCATTCTATATCAGCATGATGGCTATGATATTGACGCCTCCTTTTGCGATAAGAACCTTGCTGTGCAAGCGTATGCCCTATGTGCTGAGGGTGCTCACGGTTCTGGCGGCTGCCGTGCCGTTTTTCTGGTGGGGGCGATTCATCCCGGGACTTTTCACATAGCTGACCAGGTGGGCGCGTTCCTGGTGGGTTTCTTCCTGCTCATGTGATTCCCCTTATGCGGTTCAGGACAGCATCGCGTGTTTTCCGAGCCAGTGATAAGGCTTCTACCGTGTCTTGACGGCTTGGTTCAGGACTATCACCTGGATATCGAACCTCGACACCATAGGGAGTCAACATGGTAGTATCCTTCAACTCCACCACCATAGAGGCATCCGCTTGCTTGGCGAGATCGAGCAGTACCCCAAGGCTGTGTGTCTTGGGAAACTCGATTTGGTGCCATGTAAGAAAAGCTTTGAGGAATTTCTCGCCAGCTTGCTGGGCATGAAAACAAGCGGGATACAAAAGCGCATGCTCTGCGAAGAGCAAGGTCTCCGCCGCCTCAAGGTCCTGTTCAGCCCTGGTGAGCCACTGACGAACAAGCCGCTTTTTTGCTTCCTCAGGCGGCTGTCGAGTAGACATAATATGGTCTCCTTCGTTAGGTATACTTTGTGTTCCCTGTTACTCTTCCCTTTCGGTCTCAAGAGTGTCACAAGATTCAACCATGTAAGGAGACTTCAATGCCCCTCACAGAACCGTACGTGCGG
>DAOVDS010000160.1 GCA_030669415.1 bacterium | reverse complement strand
TTTCCGCCCGCTGTGCCTGGTCGGCTTCCTGCTGTGCCTGCTGGAGCTTTGCTTCAAGCTCGGCGCGGAGCGCTTCTGACTTCCCGGTGTGTTCCTGATTCAGCGCTTCGATTTCCCTTGCGTGCTCGGCCCGGGCTTCGGTGAGTCTGGCCTGCAGGTCCGCGATCTCACTGTCCAGGGAGGCCTCTGCTGATTGCAGGCCTTCGCGCGACTTGCCCAACTCCTCTTCGAGCGCTTTGAGCTTCTGCTCGAAGCCGGCCGCAAGCTCTTCCTTTGCATGTTCGGAAACTTCAAGCACTCGTTCTTTCTCATGCTCCGCATCGGAGAGCTTTTTCTCGTAATCCTGTTTGAGCTTCTCCAGTTGGGCCTGTGCATTGTCCTTTTCAGATTGAAGCGCCTGCTGCAGCGCATGGTCGGCTTCCTGCTTTGCCTGCGCGACCTTCGCTTCGAACTCATCCGTGACGACGCTTTTCTCTTCCTGTGCAGCGCTGTTGAGTCGCGTGCGTTCCTCTTCCCACTCGGCGCGAGCTTCCTCGATGCTCTTGTTAAGCTGCTCGATTTGGGCTTGAAGTTCTTTCTTCTGTTCTTCGCTTTCGGTTGTAACCTGTTCCAGCCTGGCTGAAAGCTCGTCGATTTGCGCCCGTGATGAGCCTTCGCTTTTTGACATCTCTTGGGCACGCTCGCTGGCGCCCCGGAGGTCCGAGCCCAGTTTTTCAATTTCCTGAGAGTGCTTTTCCCGCAGCACTTCCAGCTCGTTGGCGTGCTCCACCTGGGTCTCGGAGAGCTTGGCCTGCAGGTCCGCGGTCTCGCTGTCCAGGGAAGCCTTTGTCGATTCAAGCTCCTCGCGCGCCTCTGTTAGCTCGCCCTCGAGCGCAGACTTCGTTTCTGTTAGCTCCTTTTCCAGAGCTGCTTTCGTGGATGTCAACTCCTCCTCGAGGGCGGATTTCGTACTGGCCAGCCCTTCCTGCGCCGACGACAGGTTCTTCTCGAGTTCCCGGATAGTCGAGTCCCTGGCTTCGCTCGATTCTTTGCTTTCTGCAAGCTGCCCGGTAAGAGTGGCGATCTGGGCGTTGAGGTCTTCGCGCTCCTTGCCGAATGCGGCACCAGCCTCCTGGGCCTGTTTGTCCTTCTCGCCCGCGAGTGCTACGAGCGCATCCCTGTCCGACTGAAGCTTGATGAGCTTGTTCTGAAGGCTGGTTATCTTGAGCTCCATGTCAGCGATTTTTGAGACTGTCTGGGCGTGCTCAGCGCCTGATATCTCCGAGACGAGGCGGTCGACCATCGCCCGTATGTCGGAGGGGCGTATTACCTTTACATTCTGCGGCAGGCGCAGCCTGTCGGCCTTGACGACGCGGGCGGCCTTGGAGAGGTCATCTGATACTGATTTCTCGACACCACTGCCTTGGGCGTCGGGATTACCCTTGCCGCTTCCCTTTGCCATGCCTCTTCCTTGAAAAGGCGTGAGTAGGTGAGGCGTGAGGGAAACAAATACTCAAGCCTCAGGCCTCAAGTCTCAAGCCTCAGGTCTTGACAACCCAGCGGAACCCGACTCTGCGATATCCTCGCAGCGGGTAGGCGCTGTACCTCCTGGTGACCAGGCCGGGGCCGCCGAGCACGTCAGGGGCTCCCCGCATAACGAAGTACGAGGAACCCACGTTGCGGTTCGGCTCGTACTCGTAGACTTTGACTTGCTCTTCGTTGTTGAGCTTGCAGGGAATGTCCTCGTACAGGGGGTACTCGGTGCTTGCGAATCGGTTGTACTTGCGTTCTCTCTCGTCGTAGCGGTCGGAGGTCCACTGCCAGCCGAAGCCGGTCAGGTGATACAGCAACTGGTCATCTCCCACCTTCCGGGCAGTCTCGCTGAGAAGCTCTTCATACTTTGGCCTGTTGGCCACGTAGTACTCCTGGACCTCCTTGCCCTCGTTGCCGAAGTAGTAGTTGAAGTCCTTGTCATTGTGGCGCTGCCAGGGGAGCAGGTCCTTGACGGTGGGGTCGAGCACGATTTCTTCCTTGTCCTGGACCGATTCCTGGGCCGGCCAGGAGGCTGCCCGCTCGTATTCGGCCTCGTTGGGCAGTTCTATCACCATGCCGCCGCTTATGCCTGAGAGCCAGGCAGTGAACGCAAGCGCTTCGTAGATAGTCAGCCCCTCGACCGGGAGGTTGTCCCAGCTTGCCCTTCGCTTGAGGAAGTCCCTGCCTTTCTTGCCCTTGGGAGAGTCCCAGAACCTCGGATAAAGGACCTGCGAGAGAGAGACGGGTTTGCTGACATCCTTCGATGCCGAGAGCGCGGCTTTGATGCGTTCGAGGAGCAGAATCGGCGCCACGCGGAACTGGCCCTTGCCGAATGCCGGGGCGAAGCGCTGGTCTATTGCCTGCATGTAGCCTGACTTGAGCTGGGCTTTGAGCGCCGTAATGTCGTTTTCAACCTGCTCGATGCTTTTGTAGCGCTCGACCGCGGAGAGCTCCGAGGAGGACAGGAAACTGCAGTCATCCTCGCCGGGGCCGACAATCGAGTCCCGCAGAGCATAGCGGACGAAGGCAAAGAGCCTGGGCACCAGCTCCTGGCCGGGCAGCTCTATGCGCTGTGTCTTCTGCCCCTTGCGCTTGATTGTTACCATCTGCTGCTCCAGGCCTCCGGCCGCCTCCGAAGACA
Organism: bacterium; assembly: GCA_030669415.1. Taxonomy (GTDB): domain Bacteria; phylum Planctomycetota; class SKW154; order SKW154; family DAOVDS01; genus DAOVDS01. The sequence continues at coordinate 7,136 of DAOVDS010000160.1, read as the reverse complement.
TGAGGACCCGGTTGGCTTCAAACCTCAGCGAGTTTATGTAGGCCTCCACAAAGCCTGAGCAGTCCGAGTAATCCTCGTCAGCCTCGTAGGTGCCCCCGTCGCCACCCCGCATGGGCATCTTGACCGAACGCACGTGGTAGTTGAGCTCACTCCAGACGTAGTTCCAGAGGTCCGGGAGGTCAAAGAGCCTGGTCTCTCCATCTTCCTCAACGTAGTTCAGGAATGCCTTGTACTCGGCGTTCGTCACCATCCGCTGGCCTATGAGAAACTCAGGAAGATGTACCCAGTATATGGGAGTGGAGTCAAGAATGGAGCCGATACTCAGGTGCTTCTTGCGGTCAACTTCCAGGAGTTCCGGCGCAACGTACTCCAGCTTGGTGCCGAGCGGAAACACGCACTCCGGCATTCTAACGGAGTTCGTCCTCACATAATCTGCATCCATAGCCATATAGCCTCTATCGCTGACAGGCATAGCTGCACTCCAAAGTGAAACGGCGAGCCGGCTCGCCGCCGGCCCAGGCTTCAGAACCAATAATTATAGCACTGCACTTGCGTGGCCATCAAGTAAATTTAGCCCGGCCGAATCAAGTAGTGTCCGCGACAGTATTTTAGTGTGGTCTATTGCGTGTCATTGCGAGCCCGCCGGACTGCGGGTGAAGCAATCTCATCAGCCGCCGATGATGAGATTGCCACGCTCCCTTTGGTCGCTCGCAATGACATAATGAGCAGTTTCCATGTTACCCGTATTCTCCGCCAAATGAACCATGCCAAAAAGCTGCTGCGCCACTTGACACAACGGCCCGTTATTGCGATGATTGGCCCTTGCTTTAAGTTATCCGGGCAAAGGAGAGAGAAGAAGATGATTATTCCCACCGTCTGCGTCGTTGGCTCGAAGAACTCGGGTAAGACGACAGTAGCGAAAGACCTGATTGCCGAGCTCGCGGGCCGGGGCCTTCGGGTCGCTGCGGCAAAACACTCGCACCACGACTTCAGCTTCTCCGCCGACGTTCGTGATACGACCCTCTTCGAGGAAGCCGGCGCGCACACCGTCTTCTTCGTGGGGGAGAAGAGCAGCGTCTGCATGCGCCGCGACCAGGATGAGAAGCTCAAGGTGGCGCTTGCGCGATACGGACCCGACGCTGACGTGCTTGTCGCGGAGGGCTGGCGGCGTTGTGCCCTGCCCAAGGTGCTGGTCTTTCTTGAGGAGGAGAAGGCCGCAGAGCGCGAGTTCCCCACGAATGTCTGCGCGGTTGTCTGCCCCGTCAAGCTGGACATCGATGCGCCACACTTCAAGCCGGGCCAGACCAGGGAGCTAACCGACCACCTTCTCGCCGAGGTGCTTGCACGACCGGAGAAGCCGACCGCCTCTGTCACGGTAAACGGCGGAGACCTGCCTGTGAAGGGATTTGTGCAGCATTTCATCGCAGGGGGTGTGCTCGGCATGATTTCGTCGCTCAAGGGAGTCGAAGATATCGAGACGGTCGAAGTCTCAATTCGCATACATAAGAGATAGTCAACTGCCGGTACGCTGAAACCTCGACCGGGCCATCCGCGGGCCGAAATGGTTTGACAGACCCGAACAGCCTCAGTAAAATCAAATGTGGTCTGTGTCAAGGAAACACTTAACAGCGGCGCAAAAGAGGAAGTCATTACCGGGGCATTCAAAAGCAGGCTTGCCGAGAACTTCAGGGCGGTTGAAGGGAGAATCGTCGAAGCCTGCGAGCGGGCCGGACGCAGCCGCTCCGAGATTACCGTGATTGCGGTCTCGAAGACCGTGGATGCCGGGGCGGTAGCTGCCGCATGCGAGTTGGGCCAGGTGGACTTCGGGGAGAACTACGTCAGGCCCGCGCAGTCCAAGATAGAGGAAGTTCGCCAGTTGGGTGCGACCGGCGCGAAGTTCCACATGATTGGGCATCTGCAGCGCAATAAGGTGAAGGATGCCCTGTCAATCTTCGAGTCGCTGCACTCGCTTGACAGTATCAGGCTTCTCGAGGCGCTCCAGAAGCATCTAACGGGCAGGGGCAGGAAGTTCCCGTGCTTTGTGGAGGTCAACGTAACTTCAGAGGGGAGCAAGTACGGGGTCAGGCCGGAGGAGGCGCCGGGGCTTGTCGAGGCTGCACTTGAGACCGGGGCTGTGGAGGTTTCCGGCCTCATGACTATGGCGCCATACGTTGCTGGCCCCGAGCAGGTGCGCCCCGCCTTTGTTAGGCTGCGCGAGCTCAGGGAGAGTATAAACAACAGGCTGGGCGACGCCGTGCTGAAGTATCTGTCAATGGGAATGACCAACGACTTCGAGGTTGCAGTAGAAGAGGGAGCCACTCACCTGAGGATTGGGACAGCACTTTTCAGGACGTAAGGCTCCGGGGAGACCGAGTGCCGAGGCTGGTTGTAGAGAAGGGCCGCCAGAAGGGGAAGTCTGTAAGAGTAGACAAGACTTCCGCCATAGTTGTAGGCCGCGGGAATACCGCCGACCTGCAGCTCGACGACCCCATGACCAGCCGCAGACACTTCTCCGTCGAGTTCAAGAAAGGCAACTTCTACGCGATTGACCTCGGCTCGGCGAATGGCACCTACGTCAACGGCGGGCAGGTAAGGGAGCAGGTTCTCGAAATCGGCGACAAGCTGCAGGCGGGAGAGATTCTCCTTTCCTTTCTCGCCGCAGAGAGCACGATAAAGCACGACACTGTCACGGGCCAGAAAATCGCCGGCTACCTCATCGAGGAGCGTGTCGGCCGCGGCGCCATGGGCACCGTGTATAAAGCAATACAGCTTTCGCTGGACCGCACCGTGGCACTCAAGATACTTGCAAGAGAGCTTGTAAGCGACAAGAACTTCATCGACATGTTTGTGCGGGAAGCGCAGAACGCGGGCCAGCTCAATCACCCCAACATCGTCCAGGTTTACGATGTCGGCCAGCACAAGAATATCTACTTCATTTCCATGGAGTTCATGGCTGGCGGCAGCGTCTACGAGCTGATTAACCGTGAGGGGGCGCAGCCTTTCGAGCGGGCACTGCAAATCGCCCTTGACAGTGTCCGCGGGCTTCGCTACGCGGAGAAGTGCGAGCTCGTCCACCGCGACATAAAACCGGACAACCTCATGCTCAGGCAGGACGGAATCACCAAGATAGGCGACCTGGGCATTGCCCGGCGCCTGCAGGCGGGTTCGGCAGTCCTTGAAGAGGGCATATTTGGCTCGCCGCACTACATGGCACCCGAACAGGCGCAGGGGCTGAAAATCGACTGCCGTACCGACATCTACTCGCTGGGCGCCACAATGTACCACGTCCTGTCGGGAAAGACCCCCTTCACGGGCAAGTCGCCGCAGGAGATAATTCTCAAGCAGATAAACGAGCAGCCGACGAGGCTGCTCGAAGCCAACCCCACGGTGCCTCCCGAGCTGGCCGGAGTTATCGAGAAGTGCATGGCAAAGAAGCCTGACGAGCGCTACCAGAGCTCGGAGGACCTGCTCAAAGAGCTCGAGGGGCTCCAGAGCAGGTCCGCCACGTTGCGGCCGCGGGTGACTCTGAAAGAGCGGGCACAGAAAATCAGGAAGAAATACCTCCTGCCTGTAATAGTGATTGTGATTGCGGCCGCCGTGGCGACCGTGGGGTTCTTCGCTTACAGGCACTACCAGCACTCAAGCTGGCATTATCAGCACGGGCTGCAGGATGCGACGGCAGCGCTCGCGGCGGCACAGGCGCTCTACGATGACAAGAAGCCTGACGAGGCGCTCAAGGTCATAGCCGAACTGGAGAAAGAGTACCTGGAGTTTCCCGGAGTGATAGACGCGGCCGGGGAGCTCGCTGTCCAGGCACGCAAGCTCAAAGAGACCCTTGCCACCGAGACCCGCGAAAAGCAGGCGACGGGCGCACTCAGGGCGGTAATGGCTTTTGAAAAGGCCAATGCGGACAAGCTCCAGGAGGCGGCGCAGAAGTACCGAAAGGTCGTCCTTGACTATCCCGGTACCGGGGCGGCCGTGGCAGCGAGAGTCGAGGAGAGGCGCCTGGACAGAATCATCGAAGAGAGACACATGCTCGAGCTTGGCGCGCGGGCGCAGGTGAGCGCGGTTCTTGACAGGTCGCGCAGCTTCAGGGCGCGAAGACGGTTCGGCAAGGCGCTCGAAGAGCTCGCGAGTTTCCCGGAGCGCTTTCGCCCCACCGAAGCGGGAAAGGAAATAGAAGCTGAAAAAACCACCGTAATGCAGGAAGCGCGCAACGCTTTCGCACAGGTGAACGCGGACATCGAAAGGCTGATAACCCGCAAGCAGTACCAGGATGCCAAGAACCTTCTCCTGAGGACGATGAGTACCTACGAGGTCGCGGAGCTGACCAGTGATGGCACCAAGACTATCGGGCGGATAGACAGGCTTATCGAGCAGGACAAGCTCCAGCGGGAGAAGGCAGTTCTGGCCCGGGACAGAAAGGAATACGAGGAAGGCCGGGCAAAGGCGCGCAAGATGATACTCGAGCACCGGTTTGAGAATGCCGTCTCGGAGTATCGCTCGCTGCAGCTCCTTCTCAGGTCGGCGCAGTATCGTGGCATTGCCAAGAGAAAGCTCGATGAAATCAACCTGATAAAGTCCGCCAAGAAAACGCTTGTCGAGCAGATTAACGGCAAAACGCTGTCTCGGCCGATACAGCTCATGGTGAAGAAGGTGCTGGCGACCCCGGTGAGCGCCACAGATGACAAGCTCACTGTGAAGTTTGTCAACAGGCCGGGGGAGGCGGATTGCCCCTGGGAGAGCTTCGAGGCGAAGGTAATGGTGCCTTTCCTCGACGCCTGCAAGCTGAATGCCAGGGGCCACCTCGCGGCCGGGGTCTACGCGAAGGAGCTGGGCGATTCCCCCGCCGCACGCAAACATTTCAGCAAGGCGCTTGCGCTCGACCCGGCGCTCAGGGCCGGTGTCACCAAATTCTCCAGGGATCTGAAATGAGCCTGCCCGCTTTCCAGCTTCTCCCCGGCCCGCATGGTACAGTCTTTCATGTGCGCCTCAGCCCCGGATCCTCCCGGGAGAGGGTTGTCGGCGAATACGCCGGCGCCCTCAAGGTCAGCGTGAGGGCGCCTGCGGAAAAGGGAAAGGCCAACGCAGCCCTCGTGAAGCTGCTTGCGAAGGCAATGGGGGTCGAAAGGAAAAGCCTCGCCATAATCTCGGGTGAGACAAGCAGAGCCAAGCGCATCCTGCTCCGGGGCAGGGATGCCCAGCAAACGGAGAAACTGCTGCACCGGGCAATGGACGAGAGCAGTTGACCAGTGGAGCAGTAGAACAGTAACTGTTCTGGTCTGCTCTACTTACTCCTGCTCTACTGTTCTTGGATGGCAAACATGAGTGAGACGCTCAGCCAGTACATCAGGAGAAGACTGACAGAGGCCCGGGAGTCCGGCCTGCAAAGAACTCTGCGGGTAGTGGAAGACTTCAACAATGCCGAGGTCTCCATCGCCGGCCGGCGGTACACCTCCTTCGCTTCGAACGACTATCTCGGCCTCGCACGCCACCCCAGCGTCGCGGCTGCTGCCAGGGACGCGCTTGAAAAGTACGGTGCAGGCGCGGGTTCGTCCCGGCTCGTAATCGGCGACCTGTCTGTTCACCACGAGCTTGAGGCGCGCATGGCGCACTTCAAGGGCAGGGAGGCGGCCAGGGTATTCGCGACCGGCTACCTCGCCAATATCGGCGCGATATGCGCGCTCGTAGGACCCGGCGATGCGGTAATCTCCGACGAGAAAAACCACTCATCCATAGTAGATGCGTGCCGCCTGAGCCGCGCGGAAATCCTCGTGTACAGGCATCTGGACATGGACTCCCTGCGCGAGAAACTCGAACAGGCCAAAGGCTGCGCCAATATGCTCGTGATAACCGAAAGCGTATTCTCCGTGGATGGTGACATAGCCCCCGTGGACCAGGTGGCAGAACTGGCCAGGGAGCATGGCGCGTGGTCAATGATTGACGAGGCCCACGCTACCGGGATTATCGGTGAAAACGGCCGCGGCGCGGAAGAGCTTTTCAACTGCACCGGCGCACTTGACGTGGTGATGGGAACGCTTTCAAAGGCGGTTGCCTCGCAGGGCGGGTTCATCGCCGGCAGCCGGCAGCTTGCAGAACTGCTCATCAACACATCCCGGGCCTTCATTTATTCGACCGGCCTCGCCCCGGCCGCAACTGCGGCCGCGCTTGCGGCACTGGACGTCATGGAGCGCGAGCCCGAGCGCAGGCGGCGCCTGTTCGAGAATGTCGCACGCGTCAATGAGATGGCAGTCAACCTGGGGCTGCGCAAGAAACCATCGCAGACTCCGATTGTCCCGCTCACTATCGGCCCCGAGGAAGAGGCGCTCAGGGCGTTTGAAGCGATTCTCGACAAGGGGGTGATAGTCCCGGTAATGCGCTATCCGACTGTCGCAAAGGGCCGGGCGTGTCTTCGCATTTCGGTTAGCTGCGAGCACTCCGCCAGCCAGCTCAACCGCCTCGCCGAAGCACTCAAAGAAGCCCTTTCTTAACCACCGATTTCACAGATTACACCGATTTTCTTGACAATACGGTTAGCCGGCGGAGTCCCACAGGGACTCTCTTAAAAGTGGCTGCGCCACTCCGCCGTGTAATACCGTGGCGCGTGCCGCCACAGTGAAGCCCCGTCGCTGTGCGGCGGGGTTTGAATCAACCCCGGGTCATAGACCCAGGGCTTCGTGATTTCAAGACACCCGAGGCTGAATGAGAGGTGAAATGTCTTGACAGAACTGCGGTGCACAGGTTACTATTCCAAATACGATACTGATGCAGAGGGAATATGGAAGCGAATGAAACGCAACTGATATGGAATGTCGTGGCCGCGTTTTTCAAAGCCAGGGGCAGCTTTGACGCCCAGCGCCAGAACTACGAGCGCATGGTCGAGGACTATGCCCGCAAGAAGTCGGTGGACCGCAAGAAGCTGCATTTGGGCACGCGCGAAGTGGCGGGGCTCCTGGATTTCAAGGTGATCGAGGAGCTGCGCAACAACTACCTGCGCAACCTCAAGGACCTTACGCACCGGATGTTCAGGAAGGACGATTCGACCGATGTCTTCGACAGGTATGTTTCAGACATATATCATGAGGTCTCGATTCTCAAGGAAGAGCATTATACAGTGATGACTTACGCCCCGGCCT
>DAOVDS010000411.1 GCA_030669415.1 bacterium | reverse complement strand
AGGCCGGGTAATTTCCCCATGTTCATAGCAGTTGCGTGTGAAGTATTTGACAGCCGTCTCCCGCGCTGTGGCATTCTTAAACATCTCAGGCTTGGCAATTGCCTCAGCAAGCACCTTGAGCACCTGTTCCGGGTCAGGTTTCAAGCGGTTCTTCTTCAACAGTTCTGAGGGAGGATTTTTCAGAGTCTCAAGAAGCTGCCTGGAGACGTCCGGCGCCACGAATTCATACTGCCACCCTGCAAGGTCAGGCAGCTCCATCTTGCGCCACTCGTCATCCGTCAGGCGCTCGAACATGGGCTGGTGAAACTCGAAGTACGACATCACACCGCCCCTTGCAAGCAGGGGCTTGCCATCGACGTTAAGAATCACGTAAATCGGGAACGCATCGCCGACGCCGACCTCGAGGGTCTTGCACGCAACTGCAGTTTCGGTAAACACGTCGGCTATGACGCGCATAGACCTGTCGGGCGCCAGTGCCTGGTTTGGGCTGTAGCCCTGGATTGCCGCAAGCTCTTTGCCGTAGTTCTCGATGAATATCATGTCGGAAGGGGGCAGCGGCTCTCCCGCGAGTTCCCGCCCGGAAATCTGAGCCAGTCTTTCACACATTCCGGCGACGGCGAGCAGGTGCCTTGCGTGCGCTTCACCGAGGTGCCGGGCAGTTGTCTCGGCCAGGTACTTCAGTCGCCTGTAGAACTCGACATTCGGCTCGACATAGCCCGGATAATCGTGGTACATGCCTCCGACGCCATAGTGGGACTCGCGGTAGAGGATGGTATCGTGGACAATTTCCGCCCAACTGCTCAGGGCGGTGTTAAGCGACTTCGCCTGCCACGCTTCGCTCTTCATGAAATACGGGCTTGTCTTCTGCCTGTCAGAAAGGGTGCTCAGCATCCAGAGCACTGCCTCGGGGTGGTCCTTGGGTTTCTGAATATCCCTGATATGGCTGTATTGCTTCTTTAGTTTCGCAAGCTTGTTTTTGTATTCGGGGTACTCGCGGCTGCCTTCGGTCTGTATCTTTGCGGCAAGCGGTACACCCAGCGCTGCGAATACATCCAGGCCGCTGGGCATCAGGCGTCCCGTCTCCGGATAAGTCAGCGACCGAAACACGTTGTGCTCAAGCGATAAGCCCTTTGGCACGAGGCGCAGCCCCTTGGTATGTTTCGGGAAATTGAGAAACTCCTGCTGCGTCAGCCACATGCTGTTCACTTTCGGGTCGGGCAGCTTCCACAGTTTTTCGAGTGTGGCGGTGACTTTTTCCTTGCTGCCGAGCTGTTCAACCGGGGCATTTTCGCCGTACACTTCCTTCATGACTTCCTCGTACTGCGCGACTGCCAGGTGGTTGGGCTCGCCGCCGAAGTAGCGAAACGGCTCTGTTATGCGCCCGTGCAGTTCCCGCAGCTTCCTGTTGCGGCTAAGGATGCGCACGAGAAGAAGCGCGCTGAGGGTCTCACTCTCAGACTTGAGCCGAAAGCCCATCCGCGAGAGATACATAAGGGCAATGAACCTGCCCGCCTCAACCTCATCCCAGTCGGACCAGGCCCCGCCGAACGTGTTTGACCGGTATATGCCCCTGACCTCGTACTGCGAGTAATCTTCAGGATAGCCGAATATCGCAGACTCCTTCGCCCCCTCGTGCTTTAGCACCAACTGGGCCTCGGCAGCTACCTTCTCTTTGAAGGCGTCCGGCACTTGGCGGCCTGGAAACCTGGGGCGTTCAAGCAGTTTATCAAGCAGAAGAAAGAGTGCGTAGTTGCGCGCCGCAGCTTCCTTCAGCGCGCCATCCTTCGCCGCGTTGTACGCGTCTTGGCACTCCTTGAGCATCCCGTCGAGGAAAGGCTTCAGCTCGCGGCAGGCATGTACTCGCAGGGCATCGACAAGCGCCCAGTGATAACCATCGAGAATGCTGTCAGTGGTGATAAACAGGGGGCCGGACGCGATATAGAACGAAAATATCTGCTTTTGCGGCTTCAGTTCGACAGCGAAGCCGTTTTCAACAAGCATCTGCTTTACGCGCTCGCTCAGGGGGGCGGCACCCGCCATGTTGCTCAGGTCAGGCGCGACAGGCGGTTTGCGGGCGAAAGCGACGGGAACACCGGATCTCGTCTCCTGCGCGGCACAGCCGAGCAGAAGCAGGCTGCAAAACACTGCCGTAGCGAACCATCGCAGCATGAGTCTCTCCTTGGGCAAATTCCTAGTGACAATATACTATACAACCGCACCTCGCCCAGTGTCAAGTCAGGGCGTCATCATCTGAAAAGACCGCAGTGGCAGGCGCACGGGTAGAAATCCGCGCAGAGTTTAGCTGCTGTTAGGATAGGGATTTTGCTGAATTTCCTTGAATCGGCTGCGTTTGATGGTAATAACTATAGGTGGAAATAGCATCTCGAGTCCAGCGGGGGGAGAGCGAAGTGAAATACATCCTCTTGATGCTCTGCGCGGGTGTTGTCCTTTTCGCGCCGGCCCATGCCGCGCTCGCGGGGCTGGGTAAGCCGCTTCCGAGCCAGGCGCCGGAGGAATCGCTTAATGGAATCAAG
>DAOVDS010000058.1 GCA_030669415.1 bacterium | reverse complement strand
GGATGCCCCGCTCATCCCAGTCGAGGCGCTGCGTGTTGCCCTTGGCAATGACGTCATCAGAGTAGAGCTTGCGATACTTCTCGATCATCTTTCCTTCGACCTTGTTCGTGTTTGCGAAAGTGCACGGCGATACGACCATATAGGGAAGGTTGCCCCGCTTCTGCCTGTAACCTTCGGCTATTCCGCTGAAGTTGCTGCCTGCACCATCTACGCAGATGAGAACGGGCCACTTCCTGCCCTGCGTTCGCTTGAAACCTCTGGGCAGCGAGAAGTAGTACTTGATGGGATGTGAAGATGCTGTTCTCAGGACAAGCTTGTCAATGGCGGCTGCGTCAAGTGCCTGCTTGAACCTGACGGTGAGCTTCTCCGGCGGTTTGAGCGCGAGCGCCTTCTCGGCAAGACGTGCCGCCCTGTCAGTATCTTTCGCCCTGACGGAGCTCTCGACGACCGAAAGGGCCGTCTTCCAGCGCTTCTCGGTCGGGCAGAGCTCAAGCGCACTCCACAGGTATTTATCAAAGCGCTTCCTCAACTCCGGGTCGGAAAGCTTCAAACCTGCCCCGAAGAGCTTGTCGTAGTATGCCGCGACCTTGCGCCGTGCACCTGCGAGTTTCTTGTTCCAGGAGTCAAGGAGATGCTCGTTGTCAGCAACGCTGGGCGTATCGGGGCACTTCTGTGCCTTCTCTCTGAGAGTTTTCAGGCCGAAAGCGGAAGAGTCGGCTGCTTGGGCTTTGTCGGCGCAGAGGCGGGCCTGCTTGCCGAGCTCTTTGGAGACGCACCACCTGCCCAGTTTCACCCATTCGCCGGCAATCTTGCGAAATGTGGACTTCTCGGCCTTGGTCAGAGCAGGTTGGCCCTGGGCCACGAGCACAGGGGATACGGACAGCGCAAACAGCAGAGCCATCACCAGCGCGGTGCGCGCAGAACAGGTCCGGCGTGTTCGCGGAGTCAGCATTGAGGCTTCGCCTTCTTTTCGCAATCCGGTATCGTAGACTACAGTCAGAATGCCGTACTGTCAATAGTGGTCTGAGCATGAGCGGTTTCATTGCCGGCTTGAGCGCATCTGTGAGTGCCGAATGCCCTGCGGCCTCAGTCATTTCGGCGGGTATCGGGGTTTACGTAAGTGTATGTGTTGACAACAGGTTGATTCATGTCAGTGTTTGTAAAGCTAAGGTAAAAATTATTTTTGGAGTTGACACAAGTTGTTTGTACTGGGATAATAACGGCCTTCAAAAACGTTCCGTTCGTGAGGCGGAGGAGCAGACGCCGTGAATATTTCCAGACGCGATTTCCTCAAGATTTCGACAGCGACGGCGGCAGGGACATTCGCATCTACGCTGGGCCTGCCGCGGGCCTTTGCGCAGGCGGGACATCCAGACGGGCATCCCGACGGCCAGTTGTTCCACAACCGGGGCTACAAGTTCAAGATGTCCGGGACTCATGCGCCCTCCATCTGCCCGTTCTGCTCGGTTGGCTGCGGGATAGGCATCTACACCGGCGGCGAAGGGAAGGACGAAGTCGTCCACGTGGAAGGTGACCCGGACAACCCCATAAACGGCTGCCCTGAGCTCAGGTACACGCGCGGCGACTGGATGGGCGGGAGCCTCTGCCCCAAAGCGCAGCACATCTACTACATCGCCCAGAGGGAAGAGAAGCTCAATCCGAAACGCGTGACCAAGGTGCTTCACCGCAGGCCCAACGGCAGCGGCTGGGAGAAACTGGAGTTCAAGGATGCTCTGCCCATGCTGGTGGAGAGGATAAAGGCGACCCGCGATGCAACCTTCAAGCGCGACGACGAAGCGGGAGTCACAGTCAACCGGTGCGAGGGGATAGGTTTCCTCGGTGGCTCCGCCACCAACAACGAGCCCAACTACGCCTTCAGCAAGCTGCTTCGCGCTCTGGGATGCGTCTACGTTGACAACGAGGCGCGCGACTCATGCGCGCCCGCAATCAAGGCAATGCGGGAAACCTTCGGCAGACCCGGCATGACCAACACCATCCCGGACATCAAAAACGCCAACCAGGTGCTTATTGTCGGCGCAAACCCGGCGGCTGACCAGCCTGTGATTATGAGATGGGTATTCGAGGCGCAGGACAACAGTGCCGCGAACATTGTCGTAGTGGACCCCAGGGTAAGCCGCACCGCGGCGAAGGCGACCGTGCACGTGAGGATTCGTCCGGGAACCGACCTCGCCCTTATCGGGGGTATGATAAACTACATTCTGACCGACCCCGACAAGCCATACAACGAAGACTACGTCATAAGGCACACGGATGCCACTTTCCTGCTCGACAGGGGGTTCCTGACCGCGGCGGACCGGAAGGGCGTTTTCAGCGGATACGACGCCCAGAGCCGCTCGTACGACAAGACGACGTGGAAATACAGGCTCAATCGCGATGGCTCGCCCCGGCAGGACAAGCAGGTTCTGGAGCCGCGGGCAGTGCTCAATGTCCTGCGCAAGCACTTCGGCCGCTACAAGCCCGCGCTCGTTTCCCGAATCTGCGGAGTCACTACCAGCGAGCTCAATGACCTCTACAAGATGTACTCGACGACGAGCCGCAAAGGCGAGGCGGGAGTCATCCTCTTTGGCCGCGGCGTCATGTCACAGGTAACAGGCACACAGACAGTGAGAGCGCTTGCAATACTGCAACTGCTTCTGGGCAATATCGGCATCGCCGGCGGCGGCCTGGTGCCGCTTCTGACTTCATCCAACACGCAGGGCGCCTGTGACCTGGGGCTCCTGGCCGAGTACCTGCCCGGCTACCTCGAAATGCCCCTCTCGACGGACAGGGACTTCGATACCTACCTCAAGCGCGTCACGCCGGTCTCTCCGGACCCGACAAGCCACAACGAGCGAAAGAACCACAAGGTACACATGGTGAACCTGCTGCGCGCGTTCTTCGGCAAGGCAGCCAAAAAGAGCAACGACTGGAACTTCGGCATGCTGCCCAAGCTCGACCCCGGCGTCGATTACACGACAGGCGGCATGTTCGAGGCAATGGCGGCCGGCACACTCAAGGGCCTGATTGTCCTCGGTGAGAATCCCGCCATTGGCGCCAACGGCGCGGCGCGGCGAAAGGGGATGAGCAAGCTTGACTGGCTGGTTGTCTACGATGTCTTCGAGTCAGACACCGCCGCGTTCTGGAAATCCCAGGAAGGGCACGGCTGCGCCACGGAAGTCTTCTTCTTCCCGGCGCCGACTGTTGCCGAGGTCGATGGCACGCTGACCAACATGAGCCGCTGGCTGCAGTGGCAGCACCACGCCCTCTCCGGCAGCGAAGAAGACCGCAACCGGCAGCAGGCAATCTGGCTTCTCGCCGATGCGCAGGATGCAAAGAAGGACGCGCAGGACAGAGTAATCGAGGGAGCCGGGCTTATAACAGGCTTGAAGCAGGCGTACGAATCGGGCGGCGTCTTCCCGGAGCCGATAAACTCGCTTGCCTGGGACGAGGGCCAGACCGACCCTGAAGTAATGATGTATGAAATATCGGGGAGCAGGGTTGACACGCCCACAGTTACCCTCCTCAAGGGCCCGCAGGAACTGGCAGTTGATGGCAGCACGCGCTGCGGGTGCTGGCTGTATGCAGGCGTGGCGGCACAGAAGGACCTCAAGCGGCGAAACGACTACCGCTCGACCGACCGCTCCGGTATCGGGCTGTTCCCGCATTTCGCGTGGTCCTGGCCCAACAACGTGCGAATCATGTACAACCGTGCGAGCCTGGGCAAGGATGGAATAGCCTATGACAGCGCGCGGGCGCCTGTACTCTTCGTCCAGGGTCTATGGACTCGAAAGGATGTGCTGGACGGGCCGGACAAGGGCCCGAAGGATATTCGTGCCTTCACAGCCTCCCCCGTGGGAGCCGGGAAGCTCTTCGCCGAGGGCATGGTGGATGGCCCGTTCCCCGAGTTCTACGAGCCTGTCGAGTCGCGGGTGCAGAACGCGCTCTCGCCTGGTCACCAGATCTCCCCGGTAGTCAGGCTCAGAAGCATTGACGCGATTGCAGCTTACGACACGAAGGAGTCGAAGGAGGAATACCGCGTACTCGGCCTTACCTACAGCCTCTCCGAACACCACGGCCTCGGGCAGGTGACGCGCTACTCCAGGGGCGCCAGGGAAATCATCCCCGCCTTCTTCATTGAAGTTGGCGCGGACCTCGCCAAGGAAAAGAGCATTTCAACCGGTGACATGGTCAGGGTCAAGAGCCCCAGGTTCCCTGAGGGAATTACCGGCCGTGCCCTCGTCACCAATCGGCTTAACGCCATCCGGATACGCAAGGACAACCTACACATGATTGCTATACCGGAAAACTTCGGTTTTGTCGGGGGACCCCGTGGGGCGCCGGCCCATGACCTGACTGTGCTCTCTGGTGACCCGAACACCGGGACTGCGGCCTGCAGGACGTTCCTCTGCAGTGTATCCAAAGCGTAAGGGTGATTTAGAATGCATATGCAAGAAGGTCCTCCTGTAGCCGAAGTGAGATACCCGAGACAGGCGCTGCTTGTGGACACGTCCAAGTGCACGGGCTGCCGTGCATGCCAGCTCGCCTGCAAGGAATGGCACAACCGTCCGACGGAGACGCCGGAGTTCGAAGGCACCTACGAGAGCCCGCAGGACCTCTCGTACAACACCTGGATTCGCGTCATCATGCGCGAGGTCAGCGTCGGCGGCGAGAACCGCTGGCTCTTCCGCCCCGAGCTCTGCAAGCACTGCTATCACGCGGCCTGCCTGGATGTCTGCCCCGTCCCCGGGTGCATCACACAGGACCGGCCCAGCGGATTCTCCATTGTGCTTGATGAAAGGCTCTGCATTGGCTGCCTGTACTGTGTCTACTCCTGCCCGTTCACCGTGCCGCGCTACGAGCCGAACAGGAGAATCGTCTCCAAATGCACTCGCTGCTTCGACCGAAGCCCGGTTCACATGCGGGGCGCGGGCGTCGGCTCCTACAAGTCGCACGTGCCTTATTGCGTCGCGGCATGTCCCACCGGCGCGCTCCAGTTCGGGCCGTACAACGAGATGCGAACAGTCGCCGATACCAGGATGAACATGCTCCAGACCACCCAGGGCAAGAAGGGCGTAAACGCCTATGGCTACGACTACCTCGGCGGGCTCGGTGTGTTCTACATACTCGAAACACCACGCGACGAAGACTACGGCCTGCCGCGCTACCCCAGAATGCCCGCAACCGTCAGGACATGGCAGGGCCTCTGGAAACACCTCACCTATATCATGGCAGGGGCTACGCTCCTGTTCTGGCTGCTCCACTACGCCATTATCGGTCCCGCAGGCGTGAAGGTCGTTGAGGAGCCGGAGGACGAAGAGCGCGAGCTCACTGAGGAAGAGTACGACCGCATGATTCGCGCAAAGCGCAGGGCGGGCAAGGCCTTGAGAGATGTGCCCAAGGGCTACCATCCCCGCAAGCGCAAGAAAAGCGGCGGGAAGGGCAAGCCGCCCGCGAGGCACTCGCGGCTTCCCGGAAAGAAAGCCAAGCAGGAAGACGAGGACGACTAATCAAGCGCAAGCTGTAAGAGAGTCAGGCTATGGCAAAAAGAAAGATGACCTCGAAATACCGCAGCAAGGCCGACGCCAAACGCGATGCAAGGCGCCGCAGAGCCAAGAGGAAGAAGGGAGTGCCCAAGGAGGTCGAGGCTATCGAGACAACCTACCTTACCTCCAAGACGGAGCGCATCCTGTTCTGGCTGCTTATGATTACCCTGATATTCGTCATGCTCACCCACATCTCGCTGCTCTTCCACGAGGTCAGGCTCGTGCCGCGCCGGTACCATGAGATAACGCGCTGGGCCAGGTTCGGCGAGCGCGTCGAGCGAATGGCGCACTTCTACGCCATCCTGGCTTTCGCGGGCGCACTGGTGCTGGTGTTCTTCATGTGGCTGCCGCGCTCACTCAACTGGCGCTCGCACGACTTCGAGTGGCTCAGCAAGCTCGGCGGCTACGGCCACAAGTGGGCCAAAATCCCGCCTGCAGGCAGATTCAACCCGGAAGAGAAGATAGCCACCCTCGCCCTGCTGCTCTTCGGGGCTCTCTACATCCTCTCCGGAATTGTCCAGGAGATGCCGTGGCTTGTCGGCGATAACATCACTCTTGTTCGTACCTCCTACTCGCTTCATGCGTTCTGCCTTGTCGCACTCGGTTTTGTCGCCTTGATGCACGTATACCTCGCGGCCTTTGCCAGGCCCGGAGGCATGGGTGCCATCTGGAGCGGAAGGGTGCACAAGAAGTTCGTCGAGGCGCACTACAGCATCTGGTACGAGAATTCCCTCGATTCCACCAAAATCAAGGCCGAGAAAGACCGCCGCCGCCACGAGAAGTTCGTCGATATGGAAAAGCACCGTATCGCGGAGATTATGGCCAAACGCAAGGCCAGAATGAAGGCGAAGAAGGCGAAGGCCGAAGCCGGGGAAGCCGAAGTCATGGAACTCGATGTGATGACCGATACCGAGGAGGAAGTCGCCGAGCTTGAGGCCGAAGAAGTTGAGTACGAGGAGGGTGAAGAGGGAGAATACGAGTACGAAGAAGGCGAATCCGAAGAAGGCGAATCCGAGGAAGGCGAATCCGAGGAAGGCGAGTACGACGAGGAAGCCTACGAGCAGGATGTGCAGGATAGCGAAGCCTTCGACCTCGAGCCCGTTGAGGGTGAGGATGAGGAGGGGGAAGAAGGCTAATCAGGGATAGAGCATCTTTGGGTCGAGGGAGCCGCGCCGCAAAGACGCGGCTCCTCTTTTGCAAAAGTGAAGCCCGCGGCTGCGACGCTGTCATTGCGAGGGAGGTGGCGCAGCCACTCTTGAAAAAGCCCCTGCGGGGCCGACCGAAGCAATCCCATCACGGTTCTGATGAGATTGCCGCGTCACTTCGTTCCTCGCAATGACCGTGTTCGGGAGTATTACGCGGCTGACGCGGGGTTGGAAACGGTCGTTTAGCGGCGGTCCCACAGGGACACCTGAGGCTTGCTGCGCGTGTAATTCAGCGGCGCAGAAGCCCCGCATCCTTATTATAGCATATCTCTGTTGTATTGAAAAGACGATTGATTTGTGCCCGGCAGCACGCTATCCTTCTTGGCAGTCACAGTTTTGCCGGAGGAGCTGACTTGGCTGGCGGAAAGAAACGCAAACTCGCGCTTGCGCTTGTAATGATAGTAGTCGCCCTCATCCTTGTGAACATCATCTTCGGCTTTGTCATCACCGGGCCCGACAGGACCTCCAGTACGCGGTGCGTGTATTCTCTGCTGCGCGTGGGCGTCGCGCTTGTCGAGTACTGCAACATCAACAACACCACAGTGACCCCGCCTTCCCTGCAGGTGCTTGTGGATGAGGGGATAATCAACGCCGGCTGGCTGCGCGATTCGGAGCTTGGCTCGCGGTTTGGCTACTTCGGCCAGTTCGACCTGCTGGGCCCGCGCCCGCCGGTCATACTCTGGAGCAAGTCCGAGCAGTCAATGGAATACGCCGGCGCTTTGAGGAAAGTCATCTACGCGGTAGGCCCCAGCTTCAAGCCTGTCAGATACTCCTCGCGTCTGTTTGAAGAGGAGTTGGGCGAGCTGGATGCGATTCGTGAAGTCCTCGGGGTGGGCGCCACTCAGGGAGATGTTGAGTCGCTTCTTCAACGTGCCGCTCCCGCAGGCGATTCTCCCACACGCCCGTTCGCCATCTGGAAGCTGGCACAGATGCACCGCAAAGACCTCGAGAAGACATTCCTTGACCTGCTCCAGGACGACGATACCGACGTGCGCTACGAGGCGGCTCACGCGCTGGCGCTTCTCGGCAACCCCGCCGCAGGGGCCTCACTGCTTGCGCGCCTGCGCGATTCCCACTACTTCGAGCGTCTCAGGGCTTTCAAAGCTCTCGAGCGGCTCGCGGGCGCCGATTTCGGCTTCAATCCAGCGCTCGACCCCGACTCTCAACCGGCTGCAATAGCGAAGTTCGACCAGTGGTGGGCGAAAACAGCATCCTCTCTGCGCCTCCCGAAGGATGATGACGCGCCCAAGTAGCAGCCTTACCTGTGCCTTCCGACACCCACGCGCTGGCAGAGCGCATGCACCGCGCACCTGCTGCACAGCGGGGATGTCGGGCGGCAGACTGCCTTGCCGTGTTCGACAAGCACGCCGTTTACCGGTGCAAGCCGGTCCGGTGGGAGTACCCTGAGAAGCTCCTGCTCCGTTTCCTCAGGCGTCCTCGTCTCGGCAAGGCCCAGGCGGTTGGAAATCCTGTGCACGTGCGTATCCACAGGCAGGGCCTGTTTGCCGAACCCGAAGACAAGCACACAGCCGGCTGTCTTGCGCCCGACGCCGGGAAGTGACAAAAGCCCCTCGTAATCCTGGGGCACCTCGGCGCCGAAGTCCTTTACGAGAATCCGCGCAATGTCGCGCACGCGCTTCGCCTTCACCCGCCAGAAGCCGACCTCCCTTATGAGTGAGCGAATCTTCGCAATGTTCCCGGAAGCGAGTGCCTCTGGCGTTGGATACTCCGACAGCAACTTCGTGCTCGCCGACTCAGTGTTCTCGTCTCGCGTGCGGTGCGAGAGCACTGTCGCAATCAGTGACCGGAAGGGGTCACGCCTCCCGACCTTCCCGGTGGCTGTCAGCCCGTAGAGTGGCAGCAGCCGCTCAATTACCGCGACAGCCCTCTTTCTCTTCTTCGCCCTGCCTTCTCTGGTCATGTGACACCTGCCCCATTCTTACCACAGAGTCACGCCCGACGAAAGCCCCAGACCTGAAAAATTCTTGAAAACTATATGCGCTTTCGTGTAGTTTAATATATGGAAGCCCCGGACTTCAGTCCGCGGATAATTCCAAAGCCCTCCGCCGTACGGCGGATTCATCGGCGGGGATAACCGGAACTGGTTGTATGACAGGAGAACTCATGCAAAGCGGCTTTGTCAAAGTGCTTCTTGTGGTGATTGTGGTGCTCGGCCTCAGCGCTGCCGGCATATACACCATGCTTGTAAGCGGGCCCGAAGCGCATCGCGAAACCGCCACTCCCATCCGGCACGCCGTGTCTGACCCCTCGCCCGACCCGGAAGGGGCGCCGCCGGCAGACCCGGTCGAGCCGGAAAAGAAGGCGTCTGCCCTGGAAGATGCGCCCGTGCAGGGTTCTCCCGCGAGCCAGCCTCTTCCCGGACTTGCCGGAGAATCGCAGCCTGTCTCAGACGAGGATTTCGACCCCCTTCTCGGCGAGCGCTTCGCGAGAAACCTGCTTGACGGGCGAAAAAGCCCCCTGCTTGCAGGCGGCGCAACGCCGCAGGAATCCGCCAAGAACAACGACATCGCTAAAATCGATGCTCAAAGCAAGAAGATGCAGGGCAGGCTCACCAAGAAGGTCAACTCCATCTCCTCGAAGATGCGCCTTGACCAGAGAGCGAGAGAAGACCTGGTGGCAGTTACGCTTGAAGGGCTCGAAGCAGTCTCTGAGATACGCAAGCAGTTCGCGGGTCAGCAGATGACGGATTCGGACCGCCTGTACATGAAAGACCAGATAAGGGCTGCCAATGTGGGTACCACGCAGCGCATTCACTCGATGCTCGGAGATGAGAAGTTCAGGGAGTTCAAGAAGCAGAGCCGCTATTACGATAATCCCAACGCCCAGGTTCTCGACGAGGTGAAGCAGCTCAAGAAACAGAACCAGCAGTTGCAGAAAAAGGTAGACAGGCAGAACAAGCCCAAACCCGGGAAGAAGCCCGGCGGACGCTCCGGGCGCCCGCGCCGCAACAGATAGAAACGCTACTTCTCAGGCTCTTTCCCAAAATCCTTCTTCATCTGCTTCTCGATGTAATCCTTTGTGAGCTGAATCGTCTCGCGCCCGAGCACCTGGAACTCCTTGCCGCACTTGGGGCATTTTATCATCTTGTAGTGGTGCTTCTCGCCGACTTTCAGCCCAGCACCGCAGCCAGGGCAATTTATCTCCATAACCCACCTCCCGCTGACAATATACACTCCAAACCCCGCTCTTGCAACACCAATTCCAAAGCCCCGGGCTCCAGTCCGCGGATGTTTACTTGTTTCCGAACATACCATTGTGTACAATGCACCAGTCCCCAAGCGTTGCGAGGGCACTGGTATGAAAACACTGAAAACAATCCTTCTCATCCTCGGCATAATCCTGCTCACCGCCGGCGTCTACAAGCAGGATGGCATAGCCATCGGCGCAAACGCGGCGTTCAACGTAATCTCAAAGTCGGCCGGGGCGCCGTCTTGGGCCGACATCAACCACGCCCGCTCGTGGGCTGTACCCGCCGCCATCCGCACTGGTCTGGTCCTCAAACTCGCAGGCCTCGGTCTCCTGTTCGCTCTCTTCTTCGCAAAACTCCATGCTACGGCCAAACGTGAGGAATTAAGCGTAACGCTGCCAGCGCTACTCGGCCTCGGCTCGGCTGTCTGCTTCGCCGTCTTTGCGGCTCTCGCGCCTGTAGCAAGGACTATCGCCTGGACATGGGAAGTCATTGCCATGGATATCCCATTTGGCCTGGATGCCGATAGCCTACAGCAGTTGCGAAACGCTATCTACACTGAGGCCAATTTTGCAATATCGGGCGCACTTGTGCTTTCTGTAGCGTTGTTCCTGTTGATAGCTGCTTTGGTGTCATGCCGTCGGCGTATGGCGAGGCTGGTTGCCATGCCTGCGGCATTCCCAGCCTTGTTCCTGCTGACTCAGGAAGGACGGGAGATAGTAGTAGAAGAGATTACTTGGTTTGGCACTATCGGTAGGGGTGGTGTCTTCTCGGTTGTGGCAAGCTTCGTACCGCTGGTGTTTCTGGTGCTTTTCATCTGGGCACTGACTGTCCGCAACAAAGAGCCTCGCACAACCTCACTTCTTACAATTCTCATGGCTACGGTAACCGGCTGCGTTGGCCTTTTCTTCTGGGTTTCCACCATGTCCCATATTGCGCCGTTCCGATCGCTGCCTCAGTCTGCCGAGGCTTTCTCATACCACGAAGGGCTCAAGATACTCTGCCGGCCACTTGTGATGACATGGGTTCTTTACGTCGTGCTGCTGGCTTCTGCAATCTTCATCCCAATCCTGTGTGCATTCTCGTTGCGCCAGCCCCGGAAGAAATCTGAGAAGACCGAACCGGCGAAAAAGGCTTCGCTGCCCCTGATTGCCGGAGTTGTTGCTGTCATTGTGTTTGTGGTTGCAGGATGCCTTGGATTCCGCGAAGACCCTTACAAGGAGTCGCTGAGAGAAGTCTCAGTGTACTGCGGCGGGGAGATGCCGGAGGAGGATGTCGCAAGGATTGAGTCCCAAGAAGGAATCAAGTTCCTGTGCGAGACCCTTCATGACCCGCGTGAGTACTACTGGCACCAGTTCATCGTGGAATACCTGTGGCGCTGGTCTGGAAACCCCAAGAGCAGGGAAATGGTTTTCGACATTCTGTTTGACAGTGCTCATCCTATCGCCTCAGCGCATGCTGTCAGCGTAATCCTCGAAGATCTGGGATGGGACCAGGAAAAAGAGACGCAGGAGATAATCCTGTCGCACCTCTCAGAAAACCCGGGGCGCGGTCGAAGTATTATCCAGGTAGCGCTCGAGACGGGATTCCTGCGCAGTGGCTTCGTTTTTGAACTCATGAAGACCTGCGCAGATGCCGGAGTGGACGAGTTCGCCCTGCTCGCCAAGACGCCGCACTTCGAAGCCAGCGAGATTATTGTAGTGCCGGAAGGTTTCACAGTGTATTACCACCGCGAGCCGGGGCCGGATGCCCGCAAGTTCGTCGTCAAACTCCTCTGGTGCAAGCCGGACAGTTTTGAACTCAGCGACAATCCTCGTCAGGGACGCACCGTGCTTGAGGCTGCCGGGAAAAGGTTTGACTACGTGCTAAACGAGTTTGGCGAGATGATGCCAGACTACAAGAAGCTGATGCATGTTCTGCCGGAGCCGAAGGCAGAGCCGGAACAAGTCTGGGTGGAGCTTCATGTGTCACCACTGGTCTATGCGGACCACATCCGGCGCGTGCTCAACGCCTGCGCAAAAGCCGGCATCACGACAGTCAGCATCGTCGAGGTGCAGTGAGATTTTGAAGCCCCGCCTTTCAAGGCGGGGGTGGCTTACGCAGGTGCCCCCGGACTGAAGTCCGGGGCTTCCCATAGTTTTTGCCCCTTGACAGGTCGCAGGCAGGTCGTAGAATACTTGAGATTGGTCCGTCGACCGCCGGCCGGCGGACTCCTCGCAATGACCGTGGTGCCCGGAGGGGGTTCGATGAGCGCAGTTCTGATGGCAGTCCTTTCATTTGCAGGCTTCATCGTCGCCTACCGGCTCTACGGGCGTTTCCTCGGCCGCAAAATCTTCGGCATTCAGGATACTACGGAAGTTCCCGCATACCAGTTCGAGGATGGCGTCGACCACGTGCCTACGCGCACCTCCATCCTCTTCGGCCACCACTTCACGACAATCGGCGGTGCCGGGCCGATAGTAGGTCCCGCAATCGCGGTTATCTGGGGCTGGCTGCCCGCCCTTATCTGGGTTGTCGTAGGCTCGATATTCATAGGCGGCCTGCACGACTTCGGCTCGCTCGTTATTTCCTGCCGCATGAAGGGCAAGTCCATAGGCGAGGTCTCCAAGGACATACTCGGCCCGAATGTCAGGATGCTCTTCCTGTTTATTATCTTCTTCCTGCTTATTATCGTTATCGCGGTCTTCGCCTACATAATCGCCGTACTGTTCGTCAAGTATCCCGAGTCGGTGCTTCCAATCTGGGTCGAGATACCCATCGCCATCTGGCTGGGATACATGATTTACAACCGCAAAGGCAATCACAAGCTGTATTCCGTTATAGCCCTTGTCGTGATGTATGCGACAATCTACGTGGGCACGCTCCTTCCCCTGAGGCTTTCGGACATATCATTCATAGGCGCAGATTATCAGATATACGTGTGGATGACAATCCTGCTCGTTTACGTCTATATCGCCTCGACCCTGCCGGTTCACAAGCTGCTGCAGCCGCGAGACTACATCAACGCCCACGAGCTCTACGTCGGCATGGGCGCAATCGTCGTGGGCCTCTTCGTGCTCAGGCCCGAGATAGTCGCCCCGGCCGTGAACACGAAGGCCTTCGCCGACCCGACCGCGCCAGCGTTTATCCCGTTTCTGTTCGTCATCGTCGCCTGCGGCGCCGTCAGCGGCTTTCACTCGCTCGCCGCCTCCGGCACGACCGTAAAGCAGCTCTCAAACGAGAAGGACTCGCTGCCCATAGCGTACGGCTCGATGCTTCTCGAGGGCGCGCTGGCGATTATCGTCATTATCGCCTGCTGTGCCGGCTTCGAAAAGCTCGGTGACTGGCAGGCCCATTACGCCTCATGGGCTGGCGCAGAGGGGCTGGGGCCAAAGCTCGGAGCGTTCGTTAACGGGTCTGCCCGGTTCATCGAAGCGCTGGGTATCCCGATTGAACTGGCGACGGCCATAATCGCCGTTGTCATTGTCAGCTTCGCCGCGACTACTCTGGACTCCGCGACGCGTATTCAGCGCTACGTCATAAACGAGCTTGCCACTGACCTGAAGCTGAAGCCCCTGACCAAGCGCCACCCGGCCACGATTGTAGCGGTCGCCATACCGGCGCTCCTCGTGTTCTGGCCCCTCATAAGGTCCACCAGCATCAATAAGAACCTCGGCATGGTGCTCTGGCCGATCTTCGGAACGGCCAACCAGATGCTTGCAGGGCTTGTGCTGCTTGTTATTACCGTCTACCTTCTCAAGCGCGGCAAGGGTGCGATCTACGCTCTTATCCCAATGCTTTTCCTGATAGTCATCACCACATGGGCAATGATATCAAATATCTGGAAGTACACTCACCCTGCGCCCAAGCCGGATGGCTTGCCCGGAGAAGTCAACTACGTCCTTACGGTAATCGGTATCGCGATACTCGTGCTTGAAGTCTGGATGATTGTGGAAGCCATCCGCGCATTCGCAGCAAGAGGAAAGCAGAAACTTGAACCGCCTGCCCAGGCCTGAGGCAAGCATGGAGACAACGGCGAACGAAGAACAGTTGCCAGAACCGGCGAACGCGGTTGCCATATTCGTGCTCGGCCTGCTGGGCTTCTTCACCTTCGGCATCCTCGGCGTTGTTGCCTACTGCATGGGCCGCAGTTACCGGTGGAAGCTCGCACAGGGGCTTGTTCGCCGAAACTCGCTCGCCGACGCGGGCTACACAATGGGCACCATAGGCTTTATCATCTTCCTCGCCTTTGTGGCAGTAATGCTTCTGGCCCTTATCGGCGTTATCGCGCTTTTCCAGGTTTAGCTACTTGCGCAGCCTGCGCAGCCGAATTAGCTTCGCAACTTCAAGGTCCGTGGCGAAGCGCTCCAGGACCGAAATGTCAAAGAACGGGAACTCGGCATCCACAATCTGCCAGATACTCAGCAGCGTGCGCCTGCCATCCATGAAGTTCACAGTCTCGTAGAGTCTCTGGCCGTTGGTGCCATCTTTCTTCATCACCTCGCGGTAGTACCTGGCGTTTTCTTCGTTTTCACGCAGCACGTCAAACGCGAGCGGGCCTGCAAACAGTCGCTTCGGCACAAGGCCGTCCAGCCTCTTCTCGGTATCGCTGAGAGTTTCATCGGGCGTGTTGCCCATTATGTTGAGCCTGTCTCGTACGTACTGCTCGAACTTCGCGATTGCTGCCACCTCGCGCGAGGCGAGGCTGAACTCGGCATTTTCGAGAAAATCGGCGAGTCCCCCGGAGCGTGCCAGCTCGCTCACCGAGTACACGGACGCCTCCTCCCGCGCATGTGCAAGCTCGATGTGGCGCTTGACGCGGTGGAACTGCGCCAGAAGCTCGCGTTTCTTGCATGAGCGAAGGTAGTCGAACCTGTGTGCCACCAGTTTCGAGAACCTCTCGTGCGAGCGGCCTTCCACTGACACCGACAGCGCAGTCGCCTCGCGTGACCCGGCGTTGGCCGCGAAAAGCCCGGCAAGCAGCGAGGCCGCGCCCACCCTGGCAAGCTCGGTCGCGTCAGTTCTCTCCGGCGTGTCGGCGTGCGTGTGGTAGAAAGTGTCGGGCCAGTGCCCGACCATGACCGACGGCACCGCCCAGCTTGATTCGACGAACACGTAGTGGTCGCTCCCGCCGGAGTAGGGGGTCTGCTCGAAGTGGAACAGGTTGCGCGAGCCGCAGGGGTCGGGCTTGACGTTGGCGTCGGCGGCTTCAAGCGCTTCGAGCATCAGGTCCGCAAGGTAGCTGGGCACTGACCACGGCGTCTGCGTCAGGCGCAGCTTGGACCTGCACGCCGACTGGTTCTCGCCCACCATGTCGAGGTTTATGCTGCAGAGCGTCTCTTTCGCAAACTCCGGGTGCGAGTCGAGCCATGCGATTGTACCGTACATCTCCGGCACCCACATGAAGCGCACAGGCCGGCGAAGCTTCAGCTTCCCGCCGTCAAGCAGCGCCTTGAGCGTTCTGGCCATCTCCAGAAGCGCCGCCGCACCGCTGGCGTTGTCGTTTGCGCCCGGCTGCGGGTGGCACAGGTGTGCGATGAACAGCACGCCCGGCCCCCTGCCCGGGAACCCGGCGGTTACCACATCGAGCTTCGAGCTGTAGCACCGCGCATCCACCCTGGCGCGTACTTTCACCTTCTTGCCCGCGGCAAGTTGTGACTTGAGCTGCAGCGCCTCGCGCCTCGATAGCGAGAAGCTGAAACCCGCTTTTCCAAGCTCGGACTTCTTCGGCCAGATGGCGTTGTAAGGTATCATGTCCGGCTCTTGGGGCCTGTCGGCGAGGTAGGAAAGAATCCCGGCAGCGCCGTGCTTCAGGAATGCCTGCCTGTGCACCTCGGCAGTACGCCGGCACGCAAGCACGACCTTGCCCTTTACACCCTTTCCCTCGTACTCGCCGGGCTCAACGCCGGTCTCGACATCAACGACCTCCGCCTCGATGTCGGCGGACTGCGAGTGCGCCGCCAGCGCGCAGGGCACCTCGGGGAAGCGAGCGAGTATTTTCTTTTCAGGTTCGAGAAGCTCGAGTGTCGCGCTTATTCCTTCCCATCCTACGGGCGAGGTCCATGTGAAGTACTTCTTGGCGCCGTTGGAAGTGAAGCGCTCCATCTTCGCCCTTATCTTGAGCTCTTTGAGCCTGCCGAGCACGTACTGCGCCGCTTCGTGGAAGCCCGGAGACGCCTGTATCCGGTGGAACTGGGAAATACGCTCGACCTCGCGCTTGGCCAGTGCGCCGGAGAATTCGGTGCAGACACTGTCAACAACCTTCCTGTCGAAAATCATGGTTTCTCCCTCTGTTTGCGCCAACTGTGCAGGGCGCAAGCATCGCACACAACTTCCGGGGTGTCAAGGAGCTTTTCCATGTGGGCCATTTGTAAAAGGAGTCCCTTACATACCAACGACTTGCGCCGAGTTTTTAACAATTTAGACAGGTGCCTCACGGTTGTGTGGGCTCCTTCGATTCGTTACGGATGTGTCGGCCTGTCAAGCCCCGGATTTTACATCCGGGGAAATTCGACCACCCTTTTTCCATACTATCCCCCATCGCCCTCGTTCGGGTTTCATTTGAACTTCGAGTTTTCGACCTCGAGCTTCTTTCCGATTCCACTTCCTTCCGGGTTAGAGGGGTGAGCGAACCTTTCGCTCAAGGGGCCCGCAGGCTGCTATTGCGGTTCCGGCGGCCTTTTCTCCTCCGGGTCTTCCGGAGCATCGGAAAGCCAGGAGCGCAGCCCCTCAATATCACCGCGTTC